>QMSU01000055.1 GCA_003650975.1 Thermoplasmata archaeon | reverse complement strand
GTTGAATATTTACCACTTTTAATGATATCCTTCCCTTTTTCTTTCAGATAATATTTACATCTGGGATTTTGACAAACAACATCAATTGTTCCTCTCGGACGAGCCATTCTTTTCACCTAATAGGATATTATGTTCTAGTATAATAAACTATCGTAAATTAGGACAATACCAAAAATTTTGTTGAATTAACGGCATCGAGGCATATACGGAAAGGCTTTATATACCCCTTTATATATAACCTTGATTTCTATGGTAGAGAAAAAAGTCGACATGAAGATTGAGAATGTGGTAGCTTCGACCACCATAGCAAAGGAACTCGACCTCTCAAAACTCAAAAAAGCACTGCCAGAAAGCGAATATGAGCCAGAACAGTTCCCCGGTCTGGTGTTACGGCTCGATGAACCAAAAACGGCAGCCCTGCTCTTCAGGAGCGGGAAGGTAGTGTGCACCGGTGCAAAGACGATAAAGGACGTGGAGCGGGCGATTCAGAAGGTCTGTGACAAGGTGGCTTCAGCAGGCTTTAAGGTTTTCAAGAAACCGGAAATAACGGTGCAGAATATTGTTGCCTCTGCAAACCTGCATGCGCAGCTGAATCTCATTGCAATAGCACAGGCAATCGGCCTTGAAAAAATAGAATATGAACCGGAACAGTTCCCGGGACTGGTGTACCGGCTTGATGACCCGAAGGTAGTCATACTCCTCTTTGGCTCAGGAAAACTGGTTTGCACAGGTGCGCGGAAGGCCAAACAGGTCACCGAAGCAATAGACAGGATAATAGAAGAACTCAGCGCAAAGAGATTGTTATAACCCTTTCCCCTTTTCTTTTGAGTTCTGGGACGATCGTTAGCCATATTGCTAACGAAAACTATACGCTTATATAGCGCCTCTCCTATAAAATCAGATGGAAGAGCGGATAGTGCTGGATAAAACCAGTTTTATGGCACTGGCTTCAGAGAGCAGAGTGGCAGTGCTGAAGAAACTCGATGAACGGAAAATGACGGTATCCGAGCTTGCAAAGGAGCTGGAAAAGAGCAAGCCGGCTGTGTTGAAACATGTGACAAAACTGGTCGAGGCGGGGCTTGTGAAAAAGATTGATGATGAGCGAAAGTGGGTGTACTATCAGCTCACCATGAGGGGAAAACATGTGCTGCATCCAGAACGGGTGAAAATCACACTGTTACTTTCCACTTCCTTTTTGTCACTGATGGGTGCCATCTTCATGCTCTGGCGCTATTTCACTGAAAAGGTGCCTTTCTATCCTGCCGGAGAGGGAAACAGCCTTACCTATGGTGATGCGGTGAATGAAACCATACGACAGAAGGGCGAACACGTTACCACTCTTGTTACGTATAACACCGAATTCATTCAGATAAGTCTGGTGCTCTCAATCATTGCGCTTGCACTGTGCGCAGTGGCGCTGTATCTCTGGTACACAAAGGATAAACGGAATGTGCTGACAGGTAACAGCCAGTAGAGTTCTACTTCTCGCAAGATCTCCTTTTTCTTTCGAGCATCTTCTCAAAACTGGTAAACCATGATGCTTCGTTCCATATTTTGTAGGGGGTCCAGATATGCTTGTTCACTTATATTAAAAATACATGGAAGTATTTAAGATGCATGTTGATAAATGTCTACAGCGAGAAATGTTCCGTCACAAATGGGGGCGCAAGCAGGCACTGTGCCAGTGATATCTGCTGAATGCTATGCTCCCTCACCCACAAAACCTGTTACTTTTTTCTTTCCAGGATAAGCGAAAAAAGTGCTGAAGAAAGCATTAAAATTATGTTAACACTCCGATGATAAATCCAACCAGTGCAAAAGCACTCCCCGATCGTAAAATCTCTATTGTTGTACCAATATTTTTTATGTCTTTGAGAACCAAAATTATCGAATAAACAAATAGCATACCCGCCGGAATAATGATAACGATATACCACAAACTAAGAATATTCCACCAGTAAGGAAAGGGAATCAGGGCAATGGTTGCAATTATGGCCAGACATCCGGCATAAAGGGCATTTTTCCTTCCGATTTTCATTGGCAATGTCACTCTTGTTAAGATATCGCCGTCAATATCCTCCACGTCCTTCAATATCTCCCTGCCCAGCATGATCAGAAATGTCATAACGGCCAATATCAGGGCGTTATGTGCTTGCCCGACGGCAACACCGCCAAAAATCAATGCCATGCTCGAGATAAAAGCCGCAACGATATTCCCCGCCAAGCCAATATCCTTGAAATATTTTTCATATAATACCAGAAGTCCTATGCTGAAAACCACTATTCCAAAACTAAATACGTTAATAAATATCGAGAGGAGTGATGCAATAAAAAACGATACATATGCAAATCGCAAACCTTCCTTTGGCGATAACCTTCCGGACGGGATTGGTCTGTGCAAATGTGCGATTTTATCAACCTCCATATCAAAATAATCATTAAGAGCCATGGCGCCTGCCACCATAAAAACAACAACAATCATGGCAAAAAACAAATCTAATGAAACAAGATGGAAGCCACCTAAAATCCCGCCAACAAAAACCCCCATTAGCCCTAGCATGACCGTTATGGGTCTGATTAACTCCAAAAAGCTCCTTGCTTTATTAATTACTGGCCGTCCATCCACAAATGCCATCACCGGGTTGTTTAAAAAAAGTCGTTAAATACAATTTTAATTATGTTGTCCTTAGTTTTAAACCAAATGTCACGATGTGTCATTGTATTAAAATGACGCTGAGGGAGGGATTTTCAAGCACCTGCCTGGAAGTGCAATTTGCTCCAGACATGTTGCAGTTTGAACCCTCGCGGGGCGTAAGCCCCACAGGCTCTCAAGGCCTGCGCCTTCGTCCGGGCTTGGCTACCTCAGCATACGCAAAATGAAAAGAAAAAGAGTATAAAAAAAGATGGGTTGGGAAAAGGATGTTCTATGATTTCAACATTATTTCTATGTTGACACCGTCGGGCACCTGTACCCGCATGAGCTGCCGGAGTGCGCGGTCCTGTGCATCGATTTCTATGAGGCGTTTGTGGATGCGCATCTCCCAGCGGTCCCATGTCTCCGAGCCCTCTCCATCGGGACTCTTCCTGCAGGGAACCACCAGCCGTTTGGTGGGCAATGGTATGGGACCGCGCAGTCGTATGCCGGTTCTCTCTGCTATCTTTTTTATCTGCTGGCACACCTCATCAACCTTTGGTGCATCAGTGCCGGTCAGCGTGATTCGTGCTATCTGTGGCATATTACTTGAGCTCTCTCGGTTCCACGTCCTCAACGACGCCAGCCGCAACAGTCTGTCCCATATCTCTGATGGCAAATCTGCCCAGTTCCGGGAACTCCTTTGCCTTCTCTATGACCATCGGTCTTGTGGGGCGTATCTTCACCAGTGCCGCATCGCCAGTCTTCAGTATCTGGGGATTTTCCTCCAGCACTGCACCGCTTCTCGGATCGAATTTCTTGAGTAACTCCTCGAATGTGCAGGCAACCTGTGCCGTATGGCAGTGGAAGACCGGTGTGTAACCGACGGTGATAACTGATGGATGATTCAGCACCATGATACGCGCCGTGAATGTCTTTGCAACCGTTGGCGGATGGTCAACCGGCCCTGCGACATCTCCTCTCCTGATATCCTTCTTGCCCACTCCCCGGACATTGACTCCCACGTTGTCGCCCGGCTCTGCCTTTGGAATGGTCTCATGGTGCATTTCCACCGATTTGACCTCTCCAATAACTCCCTTTGGCTGAGTGGAGGGCAGGAATATGATTTTATCGCCCGGTTTTATGACGCCGGTTTCCACCCTCCCCACAGGAACCGTTCCTACACCGGTGATGGAGTACACATCCTGGATGGGCCATCGCAGCGGCTTGTCGGTCGGTTTGGGCGGGACCTTGAGGTTATTCAGCGCTTCAATCAGGGTCGGTCCTTCCGCCCAGCTGAGTTTCTTCCGCTCCACCACATTGTCGCCCACCCATGCAGATACCGGTATGATGGGAACATCCTTATAGCCGATGCCGGCAATGAGCTTGGACACCTCTGTCTTCACTTCCTCGAATCTCTTCTGGTCATACTCCGGTTTGGTGGCATCCATCTTGTTGATGGCGACAATGAGCTGGTTGACTCCAAGAGTCCTGGCAAGCCATGCATGCTCCTTTGTCTGGGCCATGACGCCCTCCGGCGCGGCCACCACCAGCACGGCGGCGTCCGCCTGGCTTGTTCCGGTGATCATGTTCTTGACGAAGTCTCTGTGGCCAGGGGCGTCTATGATGGTGAAGTAGTACTTGTCAGTATCAAATCTCTTGTGCGCTACATCAATGGTAACACCTCTCTCTCGCTCTTCCTTGAGTTTGTCCATGACCCATGCCAGAGCGAATGATTCCTTGCCTTTGGTTGCTGCTTCTTCACTGTACTTCCTGATAACGTGTTCCTCTATCTGCCCCGTGTCCAGAAGCAGTCTTCCCACCAGTGTCGATTTCCCGTGGTCGACGTGACCTATTATCACCAAATTTAAGTGTGGTTTATCCGTTGCCATTTTAATCCTCCTGCTTGTAAATAAGATGAAATATATATATTTATTTGCTCTCGTCAGGTTCCGTATCTCCTGAATATTTCCGCAGAATGAATAAATATTTTCAATACCATGCAGATAAAGGATAATGAGAAACGGTGCGATAATCGCCGTGATTGCCCTAGTGTTGCTGGCACCCGCATTTCCGGCCAGTGAAAATACACAGGATGTTTCCGTGCTGATCACCGGTTTTGTACCATTTGACAAATGGGAGGTGAACCCTTCTCAGCTGATAGCGGAGGAGCTGAACGGGGAGGAAATCGGGAATGCACATATTATTGGTATGGTGCTGCCGGTTGATTTCAATGAATCCTTTGAAATGGTGAAGAAAGCAATGCACACATATGAACCCTCAGTGGTTATTGCACTCGGGCTGGATGGCTACTCACGCTTTATATGCATTGAGAAAATCGGGGTGAATCTGAAACGGGAGGAGGGATGGCAACTGAGCAGAATAGAGAAAGACGGTCCTTTCCTTTATTTTTCCTCAATTCCCACCGGTGACATCACGCAGGAAATCAGGGGGGCCGGAATACCGGCAAGACAATCATTCTTTGCAGGAATCTATGCCTGTAATTTCATTCTGTACCGTCTGATGGATTATATCCACGAGCAACATCTGAATATCAGCGCAGGATTCATACACGTTCCGCCGCTCTCTTCACAGACGCCATACGGAATGGAATTGCGTACCATGGTGGAGGCGGTGAGAATAGCCATAACCGAAAGCATGAAACATTAGAAAAGAACGTGGTGGTTTCTGCTCACTTTCATTTTCCGTCAAGCTCATCAAGTATCGTTTGTATTGCTGCATGCGTTTCCTCCACTGGTCGATTGGTGTCAATAATGTGCCATCCCCTCACAAGTTCCAGTGCCTTTTTCCTCACCTTCTGCAACTCTTCCAGGGTTTCAAACATTTCCCGTTCCTCCCGTTCCTCAATTCTTTTCAGCGATTCTTCCGGTTTCACATCGAGAAAGAACATGTATGGTGAGGTGGGAAGGAATGTTGCAAAGAACTTATACAGTATTTTTGCCAGTGGAAGGGGGAGATAGGCAACCCCCACAAGATACCGGACAACAATGAAAGTACCGGTATCACGCGCACGGTAATATTTTCGTAAGGAGTGGATAACATCCAGTGCATAGTATACAGATGCCTTCAGGTGATTTATTTTTCCCCTCGCGAGAAGCGCCTGTTTCGCCCTTCTGCCATAGGGATTATCGCTTTCTGGATGTGAGCGGATGATGACATTTTCTCCCTTTGTCACGTATCGTTCTCGTATCAGCCGTGCATGGGTATCCTTTCCGGCGCCGTCAAGCCCGTCAACCACAATGAAACGCACGGTCACACCCCATAGGTGAGCGCATAGTACAGAAATGCCGCAGAAAGTGAAACGGAGAGATTGTCAAGGCCCATCGGTGTGAGTGCCTCCACCACTGCACTGGCCACCGCAACAATGCCAATCACAGGTATGCTGATGGGTGCCCCATAGTAGATGAGCGCCACAGCGGATACAATGACGGTCATCACCATCATGGCAAGTGAACCCTCCACGCTTTTCACATCTCCGCAGATGTCGTATTTCCTTTTTCCGTACCTGCTGCCCACAAGCGATGCGAACCCGTCCCCATACGACATGGCCACAATTCCCACGGCAATGACCTCGGGCCGATCAAAAAAGACATAGGCAAGAATGGTCCATGAGATGGCATAGTACACAAGCCCCATGCCATGTCCCGCAGCTGAAGTGCCACTCACCAGTTTCAGGGGAGAATGCGGACTCACAAGAAAGGTGAGAACAATAAAAGGGGCTGCAGCGACGAATGCCATCACCCAGGCATGGTCGAACAGGGGAAGGATGAAAAAAATGTTTCCCACCATAATGTGCAGAAACTTTCTGCTGATGAGCGGGTACTTTTTCAGCACCTTTTCTGAAAGGAAAAGGAGGATGATAACGTATACATAGACGGTGATGAGCCCTGCGATATCTCCTGATACCATGATAATGATATGGCGATTTGTTTATATTAATCGTATGGTATCACACAAAGGCTCCTGCAAGAAATGCCATGAGGCCGATGAAAATGGCGAGAAGACTCAGCCTCCGGAGGCGATCAAGATGGCGGGTATCAGTTGTGATAAGGAGGCGTGCGGCCACATATGCAAGCATCGCATCCGTCACCAGCACAATGGCAAGGTAAACCGGGTCGAAATGATATGCGGCATCAATGGAAATGGCAAAGGGCACAAAGCTCAGTGTCACCGCCACAATATAAAATATGGCCGCAACGGTATTCGCGCCCCTCCTTCCAAGGTACAT
>QMSU01000054.1 GCA_003650975.1 Thermoplasmata archaeon | reverse complement strand
TCCCATCCCTACATAGGAAAATGAAGGGGATTAAAATACGTTACGAAATTTGCGGAATATCCTAAAAATAGAAGTGGTTCTGTCTATAAAGTCGAGACATGAATATCACTTGTCGGGTTGTCGGGACATGGGGCTTTTGAAAGAAGCTCCCAGCCACTTATTCTTTCTATGTGTGATTGTCACACAAAATAGGATATAAAGGTATTAAATATCTTTACACAATCTTTCATCTGTTATTACTTCTCCCCATTTTATGGATGGAAAATGATATAGAAAATTTGGATAATAGTTAAAAGGGATGTTAAGATTATGTAATGGGGTGTATCAGAAATGCATAATGATAAACGGAAGAAAGAATATGAAAATTGTTATATTTTCTTTTTGTTAATATTTTTTGTTTTATGTGTAGAGGTAACCTTGGCAGCAGTTTTATTCCTTGAAAACTATGGCAATTATGGAATATATGTCGCTGGCAGTATGAGCGGGGGATTATGGGGTATCTGGTGGTATTTTGTTCTAATCCAAAATCCATATTTCGATATTGAAATGCTGATATCATCATTTTCTATCCCCTCTAATAGAAAGTGGGTTATCATTGCATTGCTTCTCATGGGTGGCGGGGTTATTCTTCTTTATCTTATAAATCACCCCGACATACTCTTGAAGTTTTCGAATTTCTTTGGAGGATAACAAAGAAAGATGAAAGAAATTCTATGAGGCATAAAAGTACAGATTTTTGGAGTTCGAAACCAATATATAAAAAGGCAAGGAAAGTACCTAATAACTCTCTCCATATTGCTTTTATAAATGAAGATGGATTCTCCCCTGAAGATTTCGTTCCTTCAAAATTCCTTTGGTGACAGGAATACGGGAAAATTCATTTAATAAATCTGAAAACAGGATTTAACCTTTTATATCCCCTTAGTCTTTCATGTCCTGCATCCGATAGAACCTATGGAGTGAATTGTCGAAATACCGGCGAATCAGTATATTGAGGCTTCATGAAAACCTGCGCAATTTGTTCAGAATTGTGCTTTCTTGCCTTCTTCTCATTTTCACCATCGTCAATGTTCCGTCGTTTTCACTTCAATCTGCCATTCATTCAATGCAGTGTACCCTATTTTTCTTACCGGAGACATCACCCGATAGTGATTTTTCTCTATGAATTTAAATAATCTTTTGTATGCGTGCTTTTCAGTGTTTTCGAACACGATGGACACCACCTCCCTTACCGGAATTGTCTTTCTGTACCATCTGGAGGATATTCCAGCTGCATGCTCCCGTTCAGTGTAGCACATATCCCTCCTCCCTGCCTCAACTGGAGCATCGTAGAAAATGACGATATCCGAATTGTTCCCAGCAAGCGATGGTACGGCATATGTTGTGATTCTGCGGCATTTTTTCAGAAACGGTTCAAACATGATCTCCATCTCCATTCCATCTTCAAGTTCATATTTTTCTCTGAGGTTTCCTTCGGCCACTATTTCCACAGCGCGCCGATGCACAGATTTCTCTGGAATTACCACGAAACAGCGGTCATTGTGGAAGGTTACAGGAAAACATGCCACATTACCGTATGTTTTTCCATCCTTCACAAAACCCTCAAGCAAAATCCCCCCCATGTTTCTCAGATCCTCTACAATGTGTCCATCCACCCTGCAATTCAATGTTCCTGGATAGGGATGAAGTCCGAGTTTCTCCCTCATCTGTGAGGAATACTCCTCCTTTTCCACAAATGTTTTCCCTCTCCCCTTACCTGAAGTAAGCACCCCCTTCATGTTACAGTGAGTCGCGTGCCTTCAATTTTCCGTATGTCTTCACCCCAAGTTCAGTGAGTTGCAGCGCTCCTTCCACATCCTCAATCAATGCATGCTGCTGCAATTCCTCGGCAGCGGTTCGTGCCGCCTGTTCTATGAGATGATGTTTCTTTATAATCCGTGCAAGTGATGTTTCTCCAGAGGCAACTTCAGTGAATATCGCCTTTCTCATCTTGTTCGACACAATGAATCCTTCTTCCACTTTAATCCCCGTAAATAAATATCCCTCATTACATAAATCTTTTTAAATTGTCGGTACCTTGGAAGGTAATCTTTTCATGAAGGATCGATATCTTCATTCGGGTGCATTGGTGGGTGCCGGTCTCACGAGACCAAACAAAACCACTGAAATTATTGTCACCGTAAATCCGTACGCAAATGTTGCCCCTGGATTTATGGTGTCCCAGAGCATGCCAGCAATGTACCCTCCAGGTAGAGCAGCCATGCCCACTGCTGTGTGGAATGCACCCAGTGCCGTTGCCTTCATGTGTCTTGGTGCCAGGTCCACCACGAAAGCTCGTTGGACACCGTCCACCATGGCATAGAATATCCCATACATGACAAAAAATGTTAAAATTCCGTAACCGGTGGAAGTGAACATCAGGCCGAGAGATGTTATCGCAAAGATGAAATACCCGGAAAGTAACACGGGTTTTCTTCCGATTTTATCCGACAGCACTCCGGAGGGAATGATGAAAATGGTGTACACAATATAAAAAAGCACATAGAGGAGAATTGCCATGTTGTCAGCCAGCCCCACATTCTGCGCCTTTAGCAGAAGGAACGCATAGCCAAAATGCCCCAGTGCAAACAGTGATGAGGCAATGATGAACAATTTCAAGTTTGCAGGCAACTTACCAAAATTTGCCGGGGCAGGCACGGGCACACCCTCTAATTTTTTCCTGTCAGGCGTATGTTTTTCTCTGACAAGCAAAATGATGAACACAGCGATTATTCCAGGGATGAAGGCGAAGAGGAAGATGTTTCTGTATCCCAGAATCGGAAGGAAAAGGAAGGCAAGAACTGCCCCTGCAATCGAGCCAATGCCATCCATGGCCCTGTGAAACCCGTATGCCTTTCCCCTCACATGCTCGTCGCAGGACTCGGCAACAATGGCATCTCTTGGGGCGGTTCTCACACCCTTACCGATCCGTTCCACCACCCTGATGAAGAGGACGGAAGGCCATGAATATGCAACGGCAAAGAGCGGTTTTGTGATGGACGACAGCGAATATCCAAAGAGAACAAAGGGTTTTCTTTTTTTTATTCTGTCAGACCAGTACCCGGATACAACTTTCAATAACGATGCGGTTGTTTCCGCGGCGCCCTCCACAATGCCCACTGCATACGCGCCGGCGCCGAGAACTGTGGTTAAAAACAGAGGGACCAGAGGAAAGACCATCTGGCTGCTCAAATCAGTGAAAAGGCTCACGAATCCGAGGATAATGATATTTGATGTGAGTCCCCTAAAAAAATTCTTCTTAAACTGCCCCCTTCTGCCCATGGTAGTTACTCCATAACCTCATCAATGAGTTCCCTTATTTTTTTTCTGGCCTCTTTCAGAATTTGTTCTCCTCTCCTGGTGATTCTGTAATACCTTCTCACTTTACCATGCACATTTTTTGAATTGCTCACCAGATATCCATCCCTTTCCAGCGAGTGTAAAATCGGGTACAGGGTACCGGGACTTATAGCATATCCATGCCTTCTCAACTCTTCCATCATTTCAACACCGTATATTTCACCCTTGTCTGCATGATAAAGCAGGTGTATCCTGATGAACCCCAGGAAAAATTTCCGTTCCCACATGATATCAAACTCCGTTATCGTAATACGACATAACTATTAAACTCTTTCGCAACCTGAAGTCTTTTTATATGCGCCGTGCATATTCTTTCATGAAAGCGCTGGTCACCGGCGGGGCGGGATTCATCGGAAGTCATCTTATTGACGTACTGGTGAAGCAGGGTCATACAGTTACCTGTCTTGATAATTTCTCTTCAGGAAGGAGAGAGTTCATCGAACATAACATGGATGCCATCACACTGGTAGAGGGTGATTTGCTGGACATGGACGATGTTATGCGGGCACTTCAGGACTGTGATGTGGTGTTCCATCTCGCCGCAAATCCGGATGTGCGGAGCGGGGCAACAGACACAAAGACTCATTTTGACAATAACATCGTTGCAACCTATAATCTGCTGGAAGGAATGAGAAAGAAAGGCGTGCGCACCATTGCGTTCACCTCATCCTCAACGGTATACGGCGAGGCGAGCGTTATTCCCACTCCCGAGGACTATGCCCCCCTGATTCCAATATCAATATACGGTGCGTCAAAACTTGCATCAGAGGCGCTCATAAGCGCATACTGCCATACCTTTGATATGAATGCTGTTCTGTACCGATTCGCCAACGTGGTCGGCCCCAGGAGCACTCATGGTGTCATCTATGATTTCATAAAAAAACTCAGGAAAGACCCGGAAACACTGGAAATCCTTGGTGATGGAACACAGAAAAAATCCTACCTTTACATCGACGACTGCATTGAGGCCATGCTCTTTGGTCTGGAGCATGCGAGGGAAAAGGTGGCGATATACAACATTGGTTCAGAGGAATGGACTGAAGTGAGGGAGATAGCTGACATAGTGTCCAGAGAAATGGGACTCTCCCCCTCATATCGCTTCACCGGTGGCATAAACGGAAGAGGCTGGAAAGGAGATGTGAAATTCATGCGACTGAACATAGACAAACTCAGAACAATGGGATGGAAGCCACGCTACAGCAGCAATGATGCAGTGACAATGACTGCTCGATGGCTCCTAGGTGAGTTACTTTAAAAAGAGGGGATGAAGGGGTGGTAAACCCACATGTGCCCACCGCAGGGCGCTGTATGAACATGCGGATTTTTATCCTCATCATCATAACAGATACCGGTATATAAGGCAGAAGGGGCACCACAACCATTTATAAACTTTTTGGAAGATTTTCTGCTTGAGGTGAGGATTTCTTCGTGCAGGTCGTGAAACTTATAAAACATTGTGGGTTACATTGCAATGTCTGATGTACCAAAACCATCCCCATTTGAAATTTCAGAGGAAGATAAAGAAAAAGCAATTCAATATCTCGCGAAGGTTTTTCCGAAAAAGACACTTAAAGAAGTCTATGAGATAAGTAAAAAGGGGTATCTGGATATGTATCACATGGGTTTTGGTATGGCAGTAAGAAATGCTTTGAGAAAGGGTGGTTTTAAGTTTAATGATATTGCCCTTGATGGGTACTGGGATGAATTGATAACCGAAGCAGCCCGTAGGACAGTGGAAAAAAGATGAAAGGAGAATGCTCATGTTGCTTTCATTGAGTTGCTGTATTGAATGTCAAGGAAAAACAATGAGCGGCATATGATGAGCATCTAAAAACTTATTTATGGGTTACCCATTTCCTTTGTGATACAATATGAAAGAGATGGCAGAAGTAAGAGAATTGAAGGAGAACCGCTACATCATCATCGATAATGAACCGAGCAGAATTGTGAGCATTTCCACCTCCAAACCGGGCAAGCATGGAGAAGCCAAGGCAAGGATAGAGGCGATAGGCGTATTCGATGGCCAGAAACGGAGCGTCATATATCCTGTAAGGCACAAGGTCTCTGTCCCAATCATGGATAAAAGAAATGCACAGGTTCTCGCAATAAAGGGGGATGCTGTTGAGTTGATGGATCTTGAGACATACGAAACATTTGAAATGAAAATCCCTGACGAGTTCAAAGACAAAATAAAGGAGGGGGAAAACATAGGATATATTCAGGCACTCGGTAAAAGAAAAATCACCAAAGTATGATGATATTTGCCGATGCAGAGGCAGGGTACGAAGAATCTTTATTTGTTATTTTTGGCGTGCCATTTGAAGACAAAGAAATGTCTTTCAGGAGCGGTACCGCTGAGGCACCTGACTTTATCCGCTATGCAGGCTGGAATTACGAAAGCTATGATATGGAAACTGATATTGACCTGCAGAATATCGCCATACACGATGCCGGTAACGTGACCCTCGAGAAAGCACCGGAACTGGTCAGGAAAATACGCAATGACGGCAAAACCCCGATTGGAATGGGCGGCGCCCACTCCGTCACACCCCCTCTGGTTGCCTCCCTTGATGAAGAGTTTGGGGTGGTGGTACTGGATGCCCATATGGACTTCAGAGATGAATATCTCGGTGATGCTGAAAGCCATGCCTGCACCTCCCGACGAATTTTTGACAGGGTCGGAAAGGAGAGAATTGTTTCAGTTGGGGTACGTTCGGCTTCACGAAATGAAGTGAAGGACGCAGGGGAGCTTGGTTTCACCTACTATCATGGAAATCGGCTTGCTGAACCACTGGAGATACCGTTTGAAAACATCTACCTCAGCGTTGACATGGATGTGTTTGATCCATCCCTTGCACCTGGTGTGAGCAATCCAGAGCCAAATGGAGCTGGCTATGAGATTCTGGAGTTAATAGGAAGCATGGCAAAAAGAATCATTGCCATGGATGTGGTGGAGGTGTGCCCCTCATATGATGATGGGAGAACAGCCCTTCTTGCAGCAAAACTGATACGGGATTTCATCTGCCGGAAGGTTGCATGATAACGGGGATTCTCCCCTTGTACCACACGTGTGTTCCATCGAACATCAGATGGCACGCTATGATTTTCCCTCTTTTCTGAGAAAATGTGTGTAACGCATGAGAAAAGGCGCTGTCCATGTGCCAGTGGGGGGAAAAGCTTGTTGCCCTTCTCATCACCAGAAACAGGATTGCGGCATCGTATCCCTCTTCCTGTGCCTTCAGCAATTCCATGACGTGCTTGCGCCCCCGCACGGTGGGAGCATCAGGGAACAGCGCAATGCCATTGCGCTCCAGTGTGCACCCCTTCACCTCCACAAAACATTTATTTCCGTTTCCGAGTAAAAAATCAAGCCTGCTGTCGCCGAATATTACTTCTTTCTTTTCCACCGAATACCCTCTCAATTCTTTCAGCACCCTACGTCCAAACAGGGTTTCGGCAAAGGATGAATGGTAACCGGAATGC
>QMSU01000053.1 GCA_003650975.1 Thermoplasmata archaeon | reverse complement strand
TCATTTCATGGGCAAGAACACCCCCCAGCCCGGGAGAGATATCCCTGTCGATCACAATCATATGGTCATAATTGAGCTTTTCATAGGGGAACGGGCGGAAGGTGCGGAGGTTGACAAGACCGACCTTTTCGCCTCTTTCGCGCAGACGGTCCACGGCAAAGTGGGCCTCGGCCGCCAGTGCTGCCATGGTGACGATCACGTAGTCCGCATCGTCGCAGCGATATTCCTCCACCAGCCCGTAGTATCTGCCGAATCGTTCACCGTATTCCTTTCCCACCTCTTCAATGACCCTCTTTGCCTTCTCCATGGCCCGTTGCATGGAATACCGTATCTCCATGTAGGGCTCCGGCGGGACAATGTTCCCGTGGGTGATGGGGTTTTCCACGTCAATGCGCCAGCCGGGTTTGAATTCCGGAAGGAAGGCATCTATCTCCTTCTGATCCGGGACATCCACGGGCATGGAGGTGTGACTGAGAATGAATCCGTCGTAACTCACCATGGCGGGGAGCAGGACATCATGATGCTCTGCAATCTTATACGCCTGGATGACGCCGTCAAACACCTCCTGATTGCTCGAAGCGTAGAACTGAATCCATCCCGTGTCGCGCTGGGACATGGCATCGTTCAGATCACTCCAGATGTTCCACCCTGGCCCTATGGCGCGGTTAACATTCACCATCACAATGGGAAGTCTCGCAAGTCCCGCCCAGTGGAGCATCTCATGCATGAGCAGAAGGCCGTGGGAGGCCGTGGCGGTGAAGGTTCTCACTCCCGTTGCCGCGGCACCGATACATGCGGTCATGGCGGAATGCTCCGATTCCACCCGTATGTACTCCATGTCCACATCCGCCTGTTCCACATACTGGGCCAGGCGTTCCACAATGGTGGTCTGGGGCGTGATGGGATAGGCAGCCGCAACTTTCGGTCGTGCCATCTTGGCCGCCAGGGCGGCAATATGGTTGGCGGTATCAATGACTATCATTTTTCCTCCCTCCCCATCTCAATGGCATTCACCGGACACTCGTTGGCACAGATGCCGCATCCCTTACAGTAGTCATAGTCGATTACGGGATACTCATTTCTGGCTATGGCGGCATCGGGGCAGAATATCCAGCATCGCCAGCATTTGATGCATTTCTCCAGGTCAATTGTCGGTCTGAATACCCGCCAGGTTCCCGTTTTTCCCATGGCTCCCTTGGTGGGAAGAGAGATGGCTGTCTTCACAGTTTCACCTCCCGGTATGCCTCCTCGGCAGCCCGTGCGTTGCTCTCCGCCTGTTTTCCGAAGCGCTCCCTCATTGCTTCCTTGAGTGCCTCGATTTCCACTCCCTTGATGATTCTCACCAGGGCTCCCGTCATGGGCGTGTTGACCACGGGGATTCCGCCCACCAGAATGTTGTTCTTCAGTGCAATGGAGGTGGCATCCACGGTGGCAATTTTTTGTGTGAAGGAAAAGTCATCTGCCTGCTGGTTGGTGTTGAGCAGTATGACCCCGTCCTCTTTGAGACCCTGTGTCACGTCGATGGCATCCATAACGCCGGTGTCCAGCACCACCACCACATCCGGTTCGGTGATCTGGCTCCTCACAAAAATTTCCTCGTCGCTTATGCGTGCAAATGCCTTCACCGGAGCACCCCTCCGTTCAGCGCCAAAAAAGGGAAATGCCTGCACCCCTCTGTTTCCACTTTTCAGGGCAGCCGAGGCGAGCAGGTTGGCAGCCGTCACGGACCCCTGGCCACCCCTTCCATAGAATATGATTTCCTGCAACATTTGGTAATGAATGCGGAAACAATTGAAATAGTTTAGGGTATGGCATTGAAAAAAGTTAAAAAGCACAACTCCTTTTTGGGTAAGGGTGGGTCACCTAGAGGCAGGGTGGCGGACTGCAGATCCGCATACGCGGGTTCAAAATCACAGCTTGCCGGGCATATCGCATGGCCCTGCAGGTGTGCATGAATATCCCGCCCCGCCCTCTCTTCTTTCATTCCCTGCATATTGTTGTGGGAGTACAATTTTGCCCTGCGACAGCAATATTAATGGAAAACGGGATTACATATGGCGGGAGGGAAAGAGTAAGGTTTTCCTACGTCCACAAGCCTCCAAACATTGTGGGATTTTCCCCTCCTGCCAATTATTCATGGAAAGGTGTCTTTTCTCTGAGTATCTCTTTTTCTGCCCCGTTTGTCACGTTGATTTCCTTCACGGAAACGGCCGATTCTGTAATGGAAAGCAGGTTGAAGGAAGGGTATGAGCGTCCCTTGAGCCTTCTTGAGCAGGCAGTTCCCGCGGTGATGAAGTAGGTGTGCTCCAGTTTCCACATCCAGGGCAGGTGTTTGTGACCCGACAGCACAAAATGCACGTGGCGGTCAATGCACAGTTTCAGGAAATCTCCCGCATCGATGAGGATGTTTCTCTCCCTTCCGGTTCCCGGGATGGGGATCACATGGTGATGAAGGGCCACCACCTTTATCGTATCCTCCGGCAGTCGCTCCTCCAGTATTCCATAGGTTTCCCTCCCTATATGACCGTCGTCAATATCCGGTTCACTTGAATCCATCCCCAGCACCGTCACCATGTCATTCCGGTAGAGCGGGTAGCGGGTGCCGAACAGTTCCTCGAACACCTCATACCCCTTGTTCCGCGCATCATGATTTCCCGGCACAATCACCTTTTCCGCCTCAATTCTCTCGATGAATTCATGTGCCACCTCATACTCATGCAGGTAGCCGTCATCGGTCATGTCACCGGTGATAACAACCAGTTCCGGCTCGCGGGATGCAAGTTCCGCAAGCAGCCGCTCTCCCCATTCCCTCACGAAATTTTTGCCGGGAAGATGCAGGTCGGAAATGTGTGCAATCCTCATGTGCCCACCCCCTTCACCGTCACGCGCTGCATTCCATCGGAAATCACCTCAAACTGAACGTCTGCAAACTGTCCAATCAGCCACATCTCCGTCCTGGCATGCTCGCTCACCTTCCTGCAGGTGAATGAGAGAGTGCCGTTGGCCAGTGCCGCATAGGGCAGAATCTGATCAACCATTCGTTCGTCCACATCCACTCCCGCTGCTATCTCCGTCGCAAGCATCTCCGCCGCCTTCCTTCCCACCTGTTCCGCCGGCGTTCCCCGCTCTCCCAGAGCATCCGCACCGAGAACCTTTCCCTCCGTCCACAGGGTAATGCCCGTCCCCGGACATGCGGCGGTGGTTTCCTCCAGCACGATGTGCGCCTCCAGGTCATGCGTCGAAAGTTCCTCCTCTGCCGCCCTTTTTATTCGCTGGGGAACGTGTGGAGGAAGATTTGCGCTGTGAACCAGCCCGAATATACTCTCGATGCGGTCGTTGAACTGGATGGTCCTTATCCTGTGGCATGGCTGGATGAACACCTCCACCTCTCCCCCTCCTGTGGGATAGTAGCCACGTCTGTTGAGGTATCCCTCCACGCTGCATCCCATCTTTCTGAGCAGGGGAATCGTTACATGCTGAAAGTAATCCCACGGCGGGGACCACTTCACGTCGGTTCCTCCTCTGAGAACCAGATGCGTTTCGCGTTCCGCCTTGAGAGAGGGAAGGATGCATGCCTGCAGCACCAGTGTCACGCTCCCCGCGGTGCCTATATCGAAATGATATTCCCCTCCTTCAATGGCTCCCGGATGGAATGCTATTTCGGTGGAGCCGAGCTGCAGGCCCTCCACCTCAGCATGGCAGAGCCGGGCAACACTCTCTATTGCCACCATGTGCTGCCGTTTCAGTCCGGGTTTGGGACGTCCTCCCCGTATGTTGAATACCCTCACCTCCTTTCCGGTCACTGCAGCCATGGCGATGCTCATCCGCAGAATCTGCCCTCCTCCCTCGCCGTAAGAGCCGTCTATCTCAATCATTGCCCAGATATTCCAAAACCATATTTAAAGCTGCGTTGCAGAATTGTTCTTTGTTGTACAGCCGGTCGCCGTTGAAGAGAAATCGCTTCACCTCCACACCCTCCGGGGTGGCAAGCCCGATGTACACCAGCCCAACCGGTTTTTCAGGCGTTCCCCCTCCGGGGCCTGCAATACCCGTCGTTGCCACCGCCACATCCACTTCCATTAGATTCTTCACTCCTTCAGCCATCTCCCGTGCGGTCTGCTCCGATACTGCGCCGTACTGTTCCAAGGTTTCCCTTTTCACCCCGAGCACCTTCATTTTCACCTCGTTGCTGTAGGAGACGACGCCCCCCTTGAAATAAGCCGAGCTCCCCGGAATGTTGGTAAGTGTGTGCGCCAAAAGCCCGCCAGTGCAGGATTCGGCGGTGGCAATCCACCACTTCCTTTCCAGCAGAAATCGCGCAATTTCTTCCTGCATGAATAAATAGTACGCATCATAGATAAAGATAACTATGACCTATTTTGCCCAGAAATAGAATACGCCAATGGTATGTGACCTGTAATAGAACCGTATGAATGGTGAGTGTTGAGTTACAATTTGTTAGGGTTATCCATCTTTCATAAAAAATTTAAGCACAAAAGAAATATAAAAGTGTGAAAAAGATAGCAGCATTTATGATAATATTCCTTTTTCTTCCGTTTTCATCACTCAATGGAAGCAATGCCCATCCAATGTATGTAAATAATGGAGCTATTTTATACGTGGGCGGAACCGGTCCGGGAAACTACACCAGCATTCAGGAGGCAATAAATGATGCAGAAAATGGAGATACTATTTATGTTTATCATGGAACTTATCATGAAGACCTGTACATATGGAAAAATATAAGTTTGATAGGAGAAAATAAAAATGATACAATAATAAAATTAGGTAGAGGCGAAGTAATTATTGCTGAAAAATTGAGATTGCTGGAAATAGAAGGATTCACTATAAGGAATGGCGCAACTGTACCCGCTGGTGCCATCAATATTATTTCATGCAGAAATGTAAATATTGAGGGATGTAATTTTTTAAATAATTTCTACAGCTGCATTGCTGTCTATCGCTCAATAAATACCAAAATTTTTAACTGCAATTTTTCATGGAATTTAGGCGGTATTGATATACAAGAATCATTTTGTACAAATATTCAAAGATGCAATTTTTCCCACACTATAGGAAGCATAATGACTTTTTTATCTGCTGGAAACATTATCCATGAATGCAATATCGTTAATGGGGAAGGAGGGATATGGTTGGAATATTCAATTTTCAACAGCATTCAGCATTGTAATTTCATAAATATGCAGATTCCAGCATATTTTTTCAATTCATTTTTTGACAAATGGAGTGGAAATTACTGGAATGAATCCAGGATTCTACCAAGACCAATCAATGGTAAGATTTCCTTTAGGAAATTTGGTGTTACTATCCCATGGATCCAGTTTGACTGGCATCCAGCAACAAAACCTTACGAATGGTAACGGTTGCAGTGCAGACTGCAAAAATTTAAACCTTCCTTCATGTTTTGTATCATGCGTTTCATTGTATTCGGAGCGGGGGCGCTTGGTTCCCTCTTCGGCGGATTGCTCTCCCGACATCATGACGTGCTCCTGGTGGGGAGAAAGGAACATCTCTCGGCAGTAGCAAAGCGTGGTCTCACCATCGAGGGGATCACCAGCGGGGTCTTTCGCCCGGATACGGAATGGGATGGCAGTTCCTATGACATGGTGCTTCTCACCACCAAGGCGTATGACACGGAAAGGGCGGCACGGGAAATTCTTGCCACATTCGGGAAAATGCCCGTGCTCTCCCTTCAGAACGGCATAGGAAACGAGGAGGTGCTCGCGGACGTATTCGGCAGAGAGCAGGTAATGGGCGGGGTGACCAGCCACGGAGCGACCTTCGTTGAAAACGGGCGCATCTACCATGCCGGTACGGGGGAGACGCTCATAGGGATGCTGGACGGGAGAACACCCGATATGCTCAAAAAGACCGCGGATGCCTTCAACCGGTGTGGCATACCCACAACGATAACCAGCCACATACAGAGGGAAATCTGGAAGAAGACCATGGTCAATGCAGCCATCAACGGCCTCACCTCAATACTCAGATGTCGCAACGGATTCCTTCTGGAAAATGAACATGCATCACATCTTCTGGAGAGAGTGTGCAGTGAGTGCTCTGCCATTGCCCGTGCGGCGCACATGGATATCGGGGAAGACATCACTGAAAAAACAAGGGAGGTGGCCAGAAACACGGCAGAGAACATCTCCTCCATGCTACAGGACATACTGAAGGGAAAGAAGACGGAGGTGGATGAAATACACGGTGCCTTCGCCGCCGTGGCCCGTGTCCACGGGATTTCCGCCCCCATAAACGAGTTTCTTGCCCAGGCCATAAGGGCAATGGAAAATGTGCGGCATCTGGGTTGACCTGACGATCATCTGATATCCCGCAGGGGCCCGTAGATGCCGCTGTTGCTCCATGCTTGCTCCTCTACTCATTACCTCGTAGAGGTCTTCGTGTGGAGCAGTAATAAACCGGCCACATCTAAAAACATTTCTGTTTCACTCAATCCATCTGATGATATCCGCCATGGGTTTTCGAATCTGCGGCTTTGGTACATGTGCTGCATGTCCCAGTATGATGCAGGCGGAGATGTGGTGCCCCTCCGGCACGCCTATTTTTTCCATCAGGGCCGGATTCAGTTCCAGAAACTTGGCAAATCCTATCCAGCAGCTTCCTATGCCCAGCGACCATGCGGCAAGCATCATGTTCTGTGCGGCGCAGGCGCATGACTCGTCATAGAATGCCTTGTCTTCCGTGACAACGAAAACCACCACGGGAGCATTGAAAAATATGTTGTCCTTCTCCGACGAGGATATGGCATTGAGAAAAAGTGCTGTTTCCTGTTGGGCAAGTTCAGGGTACTTCTTCTTCCATTTCCGTTTGTGCCTGAGTACCTCCCGTATCTGTCTTTTCACCTCTCCCGAAAGCGATGCTATCTCATCTCTGCTTGTGATGACAATGAATTTCCACGGCTGGCTGTTTTCCGCGGAGGGGGCATACCGTCC
>QMSU01000052.1 GCA_003650975.1 Thermoplasmata archaeon | reverse complement strand
TTCTATGAGGCGTGAGCTGATACGCTTGTCCACGATGAGTACCACACCATTTTTGTATTTGATACCGGCGGTGGTGGTGCCGCGCTTCACCGCCTCGCGTGCGTACTCCACCTGGAAGAGACGTCCGTCTGGAGAGAACACGGTAATTGCCCTGTCGTATGCCATTTGGGGTTTCATGATAACACCTATTCTGCCTTATTAATGAGCGAGGGGGATAAATAATTTATGTTGGCTGTAATGGGGTGAATGCACATGGAGAGTACTCCATACTGCGCGCACCATAACGCCCATCAATCATCCACCTTCACCGATTCCGGCAAGGGTAGAAAACCTGCGGTTCCGAACTGCTCACTTCCGCTTTCTCTTGGCCTTCTTTGTTTTGTGCTTCCGTATTTTTTTTCTCTTCTGTTTTTTCTTGGTTCCCACTATTTCACCCCATAACCACACCTAAATGGAAACATAGTATAAATACGTTAAAGAAAATGGGTTCTCCAAAATGGATGTTTATGAAATTAAGGTGGTTACATCTCTCTCATTTCTATACCTATTGAAATTACAGGAGATGCATCAGGGGCGATTCGGCTTTTTAAAATTTCGATTGATTTTTATAACATACTCTTTATGAAAAAGAAATGGTGGAATTGCATGAATCTATATTAGATAATTTGGATGAAGTTATTCACCTGGTAAATAGAGATATGAAGATTCTATTTGTGAACAAAGCAATTGAGAAACTATCGAAGGGAAAGATAAAGAAAGATGAAATGGTGGGGAAAAATCTGTATGACATTTTTCCCTTTTTGAAAGATACCGGCGTTGATAAAGAATATGAAAGGGTTTTTTCGACAGGTGAATCCTTAAAAACTGAGGAACGAACAGAATATCACGGGAGCAAAATATATACAGTTACATCAAAAATACCAATTAAAGATGGAGGGGGAAAGGTAACGCAAGTGATAACGATAATGAGAGATATTACAGATTTAAAGAAGGTAGAGGAAACGTTGAAGGAGCTGGCTGATGAATATTCCAAGATTGTTGAGCTTGCCCAGGAAGGCATCTGCATAGATGATGAAAATGAGAAAATGATTTTTGTAAACGATGCCTTTGCGAAGATTGTGGGGTACGAAAAGAGTGAGTTATTTGGCAAAAGTATTTTCGATCTGGTGGGTGAAAATGGAAAAAATATTCTGGAGTCTCAGACCGAGAAAAGAAGGGCAGGAAAATCAAGCAGATATGAAATAACCGTGTACAGAAAAGATGGCACGCCACGGGTGCTTTTGATATCGGCCACTCCCCTCATAGTTGATGGGAAATACGCAGGTAGCATAAGCGTGAATCTGGACATTACAGAAAGAAAAAGGATGGAAGAAACAATAAAGTTGGAGAGGGAACAGCTTTTATCCATTTTTGAGGGTATTGATGAGCCAGTGTATGTGGCAGACCCCGAGACCTATGAGATTCTTTACGTAAATGAAGTGATGAAAAAGTCATTTGGTAAAGACATCGTGGGAAAGAAATGTTATGAGGTATTCCAGAAACTGGATGCACCGTGCGATTTCTGCACCAATGAAAAAATTCTTGGCAAAAATTTTGGAAACACCTATGTATGGGAATGGCAGAATCAGGTAAACAAGAGGTGGTACAGGTGTATGGATAAAGGCATACGGTGGCCTGATGGAAGAAAGGTGAGATTTGAGATGGCAATTGACATCACCGATAAAGTAAAAGCAGAAGAAGAAATGAAAAGGGCACTGGATGAGGAAAGACAGTTTAAGCTGGAGACATCTCATTACTTTTTCAATCCCATCTGCATTGCCAAGGGATATCTTGAACTGGCGAAGGAAGAAGGAGACATTGATAAAATTAACAAGGCACTTGATGCAATCAACCGGGTGGAAAAGGTGGTGAAAAATATTGTCACCAAGGGAGAAATAAAGGAGTGAAAGAATGTTTTTCGACCAATTAAAAAATTTTGAGAAAGGTTAAAATACAAGAAGATTATGTGGGGTTTGGAGGCAGATAGGACGTACAAAAAAATAATGCTGGTCGTGGATGATGAAAAAGAAGTGCAGGTATTGATAAAGGCGTATTTGCCTTCCAGCAAATTTGAGATTCATTCTGCGTATAACGGGATAGAGGGAGTAAGATTGTATAGGGAACTATTGATGAAAGGTAAAAAGCCTGATCTGGTGGTAATGGATTTGAATCTCTCGGGAAGTAGAAAAAAAGAGGACCTGATGAAACAATTCAGGGGAGAAGAGATGGATGGGGTAAAAACCACGCAGGAAATAATGAAAATGGATCCGAATGCAAATGTAATTGGTTTTACCGCCTATGCCCATCTTGAGTGGGGTGGAAGATTGAAGGCAACGGGAGCAAGAGAGGTGCTGGGGAGAGAAATTGGTTTTGAAGGTTTTGCAAAAAGGGTTGAGCAAATTCTGGCGTAAATGAAACCATTCATTGCATCATAAATTCACTGCCAGAGTGTCACAAGCTATGGTTCCGGGATACTTCTTTCAGTACTCACTCCGGTTTTCCGGCTCTTTTACCGCATCCCTGATGATTTTCTCGTGGTCGAATGCCAGCGGCGGCAGGTCATTTACATGGAAAAACCGTGCCGCTGCCGCATCATCCCCTGCCCGCGGTTCCCCCTCTGCAGAAAGAATGAATACCACCGAGACGGTGTGGCCCCTGGGGTCTCGCGCCGGGTCAGAATACACGCCGAGCAGCCGTGTGATATGTGCCGAAAGGCCCGTTTCCTCCTCGAATTCACGGAGTACCGCCTCTTCCACCGTTTCACCGTACTCCACAAACCCTCCGGGCAGTGCCCATTTGCCCCTGAATGGTTCGTGTTTTCGCTGCACCAGAAGGATAGCCCCATCCCGTATAAGCACCCCGTCAACGGTGAGTGAGGGCTTCATGGATAGGCTCTCCTGAGCAGACGGGGAAATGGTGTGGCATCCCGTATGTGATCGATCTTCCCCAGCCAGCACACCAGCCGTTCAATGCCGAGGCCGAATCCCGAGTGGGGCACGGAGCCGTATCGCCTCAAATCAAAATACCACTCATAGTTCTTCACGTTTGCACCGTCCTTTTTCAACCGCTCAATCATTGAATTGATATCCTCTTCACGCTCGGAGCCACCAATGATTTCCCCGTATCCCTCAGGAGCGAGCATATCGGAGCACTCCACTGTGCGGGGGTCATCGGGCGAGAGTTTCATGTAAAATGCCTTTGACTCCGCCGGGAATTTGGTGATGAACACAGGCTTTTCCTCTTCTTCCATGAGTGCCCTCTCATGGGGTGTGCCGAAGTCGTCGCCCCATGCAAGATCAAATCCTTTTTGCTGAAGCAGTTCAAGCGCCTTCCGGTAGGTGATTCTTTTGAACGGCGGCTCTATCATCCGGAGGTCATCCGGGTTTCTGCCCAGTGCCTCGAGCTGCTCGCTGCACTCATGCGCCACATGCTGGCACACATGGCTTACGAGCTCCTCCTGCACCTGCATGTTCTCCTCGTTGTGCAGCCACGCCTCCTCTGCCTCCAGATGGGAATACTCTATGAGATGCTTTCTCGTCCGCGACTTCTCCGCACGGAATGACGGCGTGAGGCTCCAGACCCTCTCGAGAGATGGCATGAATGCCTCCAGGTACATCTGGGCGGTCTGGCTGAGATATGCCTCCTGCCCGAAATAGTCAAAGGAGAAAACGGTGGCGCCCCCCTCGGCGGCATTCATGGTGATGACGCTGGGGGTCACCTCATAGAAATCGTTGGCATCGAACCATGCGCGGATGGCCCTCAATGTCTGGGCCTTGAGTTTCATTATGTTGGTGAGGCGCTGGGAGCGCAGCCACAGATGCCGGTTATCGAGCAAAAACTCAACACTCTGGTTTTCGGTGATGGGGAAGTCCTCGGCAAATCCCACTATCCTGATGCTGGTGACGTGCAGTTCCCTTCCTCCCGGTGCGCGTTCATCCTCATGGATGATGCCCTCCACCTCAAGGGATGATTCTATAAGTGCCTTTTTCGCCGCTTTGAATTCCTCCTCATCTACTTTGTTCTTTTCAACAATTATCTGCATGAGGCCGGATGAGTCTCTCACCACCGCAAAAATGATTTTTCCGCTGCTCCGCTTGCGGTGAATCCATCCGCGGATGCGTACCTGCTCCCCTTCCTTTTTTTTCAATGCCTGCGCTATTTTTTCAAATTGCATTGCTTTAATACCGGTTCCTCATAAAAATGTTTACGTGAATGGAGAATGGGTGGCCGCCGGTTATCGGCTTTCAACCACCCTCCCCGCATGCTCCCGGCATTTTCTCGCTGATTGGAACTGCAGGGAAAGGCCAACGCTATTCAAGCTCACCTTTCAGATACCGCTCCGCAAGTTTCCGGTAAATCTCCGCATTTTCTGTGATGGCCTTCATCATGCCTTCATCCTCGCGTATCACCTTTCCCGGAACACCTGCCACCAGACTGTGGGCGGGAACGTGCATGCCGGGTACCACCACCGCACCCGCCGCGATAATGCTTCCCCTTTCGATATGCGCGCCATCGAGTACCGTGGCGTTGATGCCTATGATGCAGTCATCCTCCACCGTGGCCCCGTGGACAATGGCCCCGTGACCGACGGATACATTCTTCCCTATGGAAACGGGGTGCCCTGGTGATGCATGGACCACACAGCAGTCCTGAATATTGCTGCCATCCCCTATTTCAATGGTATTGATATCCCCCCGGAGTGCGGCATGCTCCCAGATACTGCATTGGCTACCGAGGGTAACGTCACCGATGACCGATGCCGTGGGGGAAATGTAGGTTTTCTCGCCGACTTTCATGGGGGTGAAATGAAAAGGATGTTTTAAAGGATTGCGGCCACATCCTGTGAGGTGAATATATATACTCTCTTTTTATTTGTAGGTAATGAATGTGAAACTGTCATTTGCTCGTTTTTTCCGGCATTGCCCGCACGGTCATTCACGGCGTACGCTCCTTCTTGCGTTCACCCTCACAATCCTTGGCATGCCCTTCACTCCTGCATTTTCCCCGCCTCTGGTCAATCATCTGCTATCAGAAGACACTCTCACCATCAATATTGACTGCACCCAAACCAGCGGCACCATCACCCCCTATGCCGAAATCAACTGCGGCCCCCTCCCCATCCACTACGTGAAGGATGGCGCAGATCTCACCGAGCAGTACCGGAATCTCGGCATTTCCTGTGTCCGCACCCATGACTTCTGCGGCCCCACCGACGTGAGCGAGATTTTCCCCCGCTGGAATGCCGACCCTTCCCTTGCATCGAGCTATAACTTCACCAGAAGTGACCGGTGCATCACCGGCATTATCAACGCCGGCTGTGAGGTCTTCTACCGTCTCGGCGAAAGTGCGAGTGATGACCCCGCCCTTCGCGAACCTCCTGAGAACTTCAGCAAATGGGCGGAGATATGCAAGCACATCGTCATGCACTATAATGACGGCTGGAACAATGGCTACCATTACAATATTTCTTACTGGGAGATATGGAATGAACCGGATCTCAGCGGTTTCTGGAACAGCACCGCCGATGAATACTACCGCCTGTACCACATCACGGCAACCACGCTTAAGGAATACAACGAATCGCTCAAAATAGGGGGGCCCTGCACCTCCTCGATTGACAATGAGAACTTCACAGAGGGCTTTCTCCGCTACGTGAAAACACACAACCTTCCTCTTGATTTCTTCTCGTGGCATCTGTATGCCGACACACCCCATGATTTCTTCACCGCCTCACAGAAAGTGAGAACCATGCTCGACTCATACGGGTTCGCTGAGTGTGAAAATATCAACACGGAATGGAATATCAACATACTCACACCGCAGCGGGATAAGGATAACGCCAGAAATGCTGCCTTCACCGCCTGCACCCTTACTGTCTTTCAGGATGCCGCAATTGACCATGCCTTCCGGTATCGCGGTACCCAGGATAACAACTGGCTGGAACGACTGCTGGGCTTCGATCTGGGTCTTTTCGCCTACGATGGAACGTACAAGACCCCGGCACTGTCATATCTTGCCATGCATTACATGGCACGGGACAGCCCCATCCGCCTTGCCACCCCGCCCATGGATGCCTCCAAGGGGATCACATATCTTGCGGGCATTGCAGAGGATAAGGCCAACATCACCGTTCTCATCACCAACTTTGAGAGTGAGGACACCACCTGCACACTCACTATTACCAACCTCCCATGGAATGGCTCCTATCGGGCGGTCCATTACCTCATTGACGACCGGCATCATCTGGAAATAACCGGCAATGAAACCTCATTATCCAATTATACCGCCACGTTCATGCTGAAACGCAACACAGTGCAGTTCATCCGCCTGACAAACGCCACCTCAATTCCCGATGAGGGGCCTCCGGTGGCACCAATTCCCTTTCTTTTGCGCCTGCGCATCCTTGACCCGTTCACGCGTATGCTGGGCATTCTTCTGCTGATGCTTATATTTGGCTAACAGGCATGCTGAAAATGCCATGATGCACCTCACAGCTGCTCGTTATATTTTTCAGTCCTTTCTGTTCTTCTCCCAATTTACAGGAAGTGGAAAAAAGCACTGTATTCCACCACTCTTATCTAAAGTTTATAATCAACTTTTGCAGTTGACGGGATAATAAAATTGAATATTTTTATATATGCCATTAGTTAATTAGTTCACTGATGAAAAAAATTATTGGAGACGGGATTAAAAAGCATAAGTTTGTTTATAACGTTTATAAAGGTTTATTAGTACTCATTCTAGGATTAATAATTATTCCAAATATTTATGCTAATGGTGATTCTGAATTTGATACGATAGCTATTGTAAACCAGTATACAACTATAACTGTTTCTGGCTTTAATTTAATTGATACTGTGCATCTAGAGATAATAAATCCATATGATTACGATAAAAAGATAAATATCAGTATTCAAATACCTTGGGTTTATTCCCGTGGCGA
>QMSU01000051.1 GCA_003650975.1 Thermoplasmata archaeon | reverse complement strand
TTCTATGAGGCGTGAGCTGATACGCTTGTCCACGATGAGTACCACACCATTTTTGTATTTGATACCGGCGGTGGTGGTGCCGCGCTTCACCGCCTCGCGTGCGTACTCCACCTGGAAGAGACGCCCGTCTGGAGAGAACACGGTAATTGCCATATCGTATGCAGTTTTCGGGAGCATACCGCCATTAAGCACAGGATGGTTATTAATTTTTCTAAAGGTATTTTAAACAGGCACGCATATTCCCCCATGAAGATTTGCGTTGTCGGGGCAGGGTATGTGGGGCTCACCACCGCCGTATGTTTCGCAGAGATGGGACACACGATACGGTTGATTGATGTGGATCAGGAGAAAATCGAAAAAATCAGAGAAGGTGTCGCACCGATTTATGAGGAAGGATTGCAGGAATTGCTCACAAAAAACCGTGAAAAAATAGAAGCAATCTCTGATTACGATTTTGATGAAGACATAATTTTCATATGCGTGGGAACCCCTTCCCGCCCCGACGGGAAAATTGATTTGAGATATGTGACCGGCGCCGCAGAGAGCATTGCCAAAAAAATGAGGGAGGGAAGTGTGGTGGTGGTCAAAAGCACCGTCTTCCCCGGGACAACGGAGGGTGTGGTGGCACCCATCATCAGGGAGCACTGCCCGGATTTCAGCATTGCCATGAATCCCGAATTTTTGCGCGAGGGAAAGGCAATACACGATTTCCTCCATCCGGACAGGGTTGTCATCGGCGTCAGCGACGGACGGGGGGAAGATGTGCTCAGGGAGCTGTACCAGCCGCTGCATGCACCGATTCTTATCACAACCCCCACTGAAGCGGAGATGATAAAATACGCAAGCAATGCCCTTCTTGCCACAAAAATTTCCTTTGCAAACGAGGTTGGAAACGTGTGCAAGATGCTCGGCATAGATACCCACAGGGTGATGGAGGGCGTGGGAATGGACCACCGCATATCGCCCCATTTTCTCAATGCGGGGATGGGATTCGGCGGTTCGTGCTTCCCCAAGGACTTGAGGGGCATCTATGGCGGGGCAAAGGAACTGGGATACGAAATGGAAATCATAAAGGCTGTGCTCGACGTCAATGAAAAACAGCCCATGAAGGTGGTGGAGATACTGGAAAAATATATGGAGATAACCGGAAAAGTCATTGCGGTGCTGGGGCTGGCATTCAAGGCGGACACCGATGACGTGCGGGAGTCGCGGAGCATTCCACTCATCAGGGCACTGAGGGAGAAGGGTGCGGTGGTGAGGGCGTATGACCCCATGGCCACAGAGAATATGAGAAAAATCATTCCCGATATCGTGTACTGCAGGAGCGTGGCCGAGGCACTGCAGGATGCAGATGCCTGCGTCATTGCCACAGACTGGAAGGAATTCGAGTATATTGACTTCAGCCCGATGAAAAATACACTGGTGGTCGAGGGGAGGAGGATTTTAAAGAAAAGGGAAGGAATCACCTACGAGGGTGTCTGCTGGTAACCGCTACAGTTTTCCATAGACGGTTCCCCGGATGAAACCGAGGCCATACCCGATGGTGATCAGGAGATAAAAAAACACGCTGCTTACGATGATCAGTGGATTTCTGGAAACCATGGCGGTGCTGATGAAACACAGTATCAAATATATCAAACCGAGAATCAGCAGAAACACCAGGGGGATTATGGCAAGCATCCACAATATGAGCAGAAGGATGACACCCCCGATAAAGAGCGATGGGAGAAGATGAAATATTTTCATGGTGTCAGGGTGCTTTTTTATCATTTTTGCCCGTGCGATACCGTACCGGTACATCTGCCGGAAAAGGGCCCTTGCGGTCTGTCGTTTGTAGTGTTTCACCTGCACCTCGGGCGTGTAGAGGATTTTGTAACCCGCCTTCTTCACCCGTATGTCGAGCTCCGCATCCTGGCCGCACCAGAAATCCGGGTCGAAGAGGCCCACCTTATCAAATACCTCTCTCCGGTAGAGTGTGAATGCCATGTGCTCGACGAATCGTTCCTCCTCGAATACGGTGTTCTGCATGAAAATGCCGGAGCCCGCCATGAACCCCAGAAATGCAGCGCCGGACACCTTTCCCACAAAGTTCTGTTTTTCCGGTGACACATTCGAGCACCCCACGCCTGCCACATCCTCTGGTTGAGAGGAGAGCTTCGGCACAAGCACTTTGAGCAGGTTCTTCGGTGCCACGGTGTGCGCCGAGAAATCCATCAGCATCTCTCCGGTGGCATGCTCTATGCATATGTTCCTTCCGATTGCCGTGTTGCCCGTGGGATTATCAAAAATTTTCACATTGTCATGCCGTTCTGCATAGCGTTCCAGAATCTCCCGCGTGCGGTCGCTGGAGTTCCCCTCGGCGAAAATAATTTCCACCTTTTCCTTCGGATAATCGAGGGAGAGCAGGGATTGCAGACAATCTTCCACAAATTTCTCCTCGTTTCTTGCAGGAATGATGAATGAAACCTTCGGAACATCCCCTTGCTTCACAATGAGGGTATAGGTTTACCATATTTGTACATTGTGCTATTGTACAGGAAGCTGTTCCCATGAGAGAACCTTTTAATACGTCTGGGCATTTTCCCAACCATGATTGGAAAAAATGCGGTGATAGAGGAGCATGTGGTGCTGGGCGTGCAGCCGAAAAAAGCGACGGGAGAACTTGTCATCGGAGATAATGCCACCATACGCTCCCATACCGTCATCTATGCGGGGAATGTCATCGGCGACCATTTCCAGACAGGACACGGGGCCCTCATACGGGAAAACAACCGCATCGGCAATAATGTGAGTGTGGGCTCCCATACGGTGATAGAGAGGGAAAATGTAATTGAAGACAACGTGCGCATCCACACCGGCTGCTTTATCCCGGAGTTTGTGGTCATCAAAAAGGGGGCATGGCTCGGCCCACGAACCACCATACTCAACGTGCTCCATCCCCCCTGCCCCAAATTCGAGGAATGCGCAAAGAGTGTGGTGATAGAAGAACATGCAAAGATAGGGGGAAATGTGACCATCCTGCCAAGAGTCACCATAGGGAGAAATGCGCTCATCGGTGCCGGCTCGGTGGTGACCAGAGATATTCCTCCGGATAGCGTGGCTGTGGGAAACCCTGCCCGTGTGACCAAAACCATTAAGGATTTGGACTGCATTCTGGGCTATTATGACACGCCCTATGAGTGGGAGGAATAGTATGAAGGTAAACATAACAGAAATGTATGTTGACGAGGAAATAAAGGAGGCAGTGCAGCGCGTGCTTGAAAGCAAAAAATACGTAAAGGGGGAGGAGGCAAAATCCTTTGAGCAGGAATTTGCTGCATTCTGCCATACCAGATATGGCATTGCCACCAATTCAGGCACCTCCGCTCTGCATGTGGCGCTGCTTGCCGCCGGCATAACGAGAGGTGACGAGGTCATTGTGCCCTCACACACGTTTGTGGCAACCGCATCACCCCTTCTTCACATCGGTGCCCGTCCGGTTTTTGCTGAAGTGGACAGAGAAACATATACCATAGACCCGGAGGAAATCCGCAAAAAAATAACCGACGGAACAAAGGCAATCATCCCTGTCCATCTGTACGGCCATCCCTGTGATATGGACCCCATCATGGAACTTGCCCGTGAACATCATCTCACCGTCATAGAGGATGCCTGCCAGGCACACGGTGCCGAATACAGGGGCACCAGGGTGGGGAGCATGGGAGACATGGCCTGCTTCAGTTTCTTCCCCTCCAAAAACATGACGGTGGCAGGCGACGGCGGCATGATTGTGACCGACAACGAGGAGTATGCGGTGAAGGCAAAGGCGCTGGTGAATCAGGGAAGACTGGAAGGGCGAAAATACGAGCATGATTTCGCCGGATTCAACTACCGGCTGAGCGAGATACTGGCAGCGGTGGGACGTGTGCAGCTGCGCCACCTGCTCGAATGGATTGAGCGGAGGAGAGAGGTGGCCCGATGGTACCATGATATGCTGGAGGGCGATGGACTCATTCTGCCGGTGGAGAAGGAATGGGCGAAGCATGTGTACCATCTGTATGTGATACGATGCAGGAACAGAGACGGCCTCAGGGAGTTTTTGAAGGAGCGGGGAATTGCCGCCGGCGTGCATTACCCGCTACCGGTGCATCTGCAGCCCGCGGTGAGAGATGTGGTGGGTGAGGTGTCGCTGCCGTTTACCGAAAAAATAGCACAGGAGGTACTTTCCATTCCCATACATCCCCAGATGAGGGAGGAGGACGCTCGATATGTGGCAGAGGCCATCAACGAATGGGGTAAACAATGAAGCTTGCGGTTGTGGGCACGGGATACTGGGGAAAAAATCATGTGAGAGCATTGAAAGAACTGCTGGATGAGGGGAAGATATCGCATCTCTCCATCTGCGACACAGATGAAAAAAGGGCAGATGAGATTGCACAACACTACGGTATTCCCTACTGCACCAGTTCCCACGAGCTCTCCGATGATGTGGACGGGGTGGTGATTGCCACACCCTCGGATACCCACCATGCACTTGCAAAGGAATTTCTTGCTGCTGGAAAGGATGTGCTGGTGGAAAAACCCATGACACTGCACTCCAGAAGGGCAGAGGAACTCATACAGATCGCCGAAAAGAATGAATGCATACTGATGGTGGGCCATATATTCAGATATCATTCCGCGGTGAACGAAATTAAAAGAAGGATAACACGGGGTGATTTCGGCAGCATCTACTACATGATGAGCAACCGATTCTCGTTGCGGTATCCCCGAAAGGACATGGGCGTGCTCTTCGCCCTCGGTATCCATGAGGTGGATGTATTCTGCTATCTGATGGACCAGCCCTATCCTGAGGAACTGTTTGCCACGGTGAGCAATTACATCGGCAAAACGGAGGAAACGGCCCAGATTATCACCTATTTTAAGGGAGGAGCAACGGGATATGCCTTTGAAAGCTGGCTCACACCGGTGTACGGGAAGAGAAGGGAGCTTGTGGTGGTGGGCAGCAGAATGAGCGCCCGTATCGACTACCTGAAACCGAACGAGATAACCTTTTTTGATGCAACCATTTCCCAGGAAACCGTATCCCAGGAGGATTCCTACGTGATTCCCATTGAATACCGGGAGCCGCTCAAGGAGGAATTGCTTGACTTCATCACCTGTATGAAAACCCGGAAGCAGCCGGTGGCGAACATGCATATAGGAAAGGCTGCAGTGGAGATGATAGAGAAGGCCATGGAGTCGGCAAAGGAGGGGAGAAAAATAAGATTATAATGGTAAGAACGAATGGCTACAAACTATCCTTGAGATACATGATATGACTGTTTTTACTGGCTGTCTCCTTTCATGCCCTCTCACGGAATTGATGTGAGCATTCTCTCTTCTCCTTCACATTTTTCATCTTGCGAAATCGCAGAAAATCCTCTAGATCAAATCTTCAATATTGAGAGGGAAAAAACGATGCTTATAGACAAACTTTTATATGATTTTCCTTCCTTCTTTTACTCATTTCAAGATAAGAGATTGTCAAGTTAACCACCCTTATGTCATTCCTGCATGCCCTTATGAAGGATGGTACGAGCGGCAGTTCCAGACATGTCCATCCCATGTGCCCTTTCTCAATCAGATGGGCATGCGCATTTTTTATCTTGACAGTGCCCAAGATAAAAAGAAAAGATATATAAACTAAAATTTTATGTATGAAAATATGATACAATTGTATCAAAAAATCACACATCTCAAGGTTCTTTCACTGTTCCTCGAGAATCCTCATGAAGGTTACTATCTCAGGGAATCTGCCAGACTGCTTGATATGGATCCAATGACCGTAAGAAGATCACTAAAACTTTTGATGGAGGATGGTTTTCTGACAAAGGTCGAAGATAAAAATAGAACGATATATAAGGCAAACCTGGGAAATCCCGCTCTTCGCTATCTCAAAATCTCCTATAACCTGTCTTTTTTGCAGGAAAAAGACGTGGTTAATTTTATCGTGGATAGAATGAAATCGGTAACTTCAATTGTGCTTTTCGGCAGTTTTGCAAAGGGAGAAAATGATGAAAATAGCGATGTTGACATATTGACAATATCAATGGATAAGAATAAACCAACGGCAGCGCTTGCTGAACTTTTGGAAAGGGATGTAAACCTCGTCAATTTTACGCCGGCGCAGTGGTCGAATCAGGCAAAAAGCAACAGGGCTTTTTATTTAGATGTAATCATAGATGGCATTTCACTTTACGGGGTAAAACCGGTGGTAGAATGAGGCTGGATGACTGTTTTAAAAAGAGATTGCTAAGAGAGGATAGAGCGGATAATTTCAAATCCAGAAAGGCACTGGAAATGGCGGATCTGAAGATAGCGAGGGCAAGGGAATTGTTCGAAAGTGGTTTTTATGAGGAATCCATCGTTTCTTCGTATACCAGCATGTTTCATGCCGCTCGTGCTTTGCTCTTTAGAGACGGAATCATCGAGAGGAGTCATGCCTGCGTAATCGCGTATCTTTCTGAACATTACAGGAAGTCGCTTGGGCATCATCTTATCAACTGGCTTAATACGTACAGACTGGAAAGGCACGAATCGTTTTATGGCATGGACACGCTTGAAGTCGATGAAAGTGAAGTAAATGATGCCTTGAAAAAGGCAGAAAAATTTTTGGAATCTGTCCGGAGCATCATTGAGAAAAGGAATACAAACATCGGAGAGGATGGTCACACCGGCAAAAGCAAATGATGCACAGGCTTTTATGCCATTTCTTTATTCCAGATGGTGCTTATTATTGAGGAGAAAATGGTGAAGCCAGCCAATCCCCTTTCTAATCTACCTGTTGCTTCTTTCCATCGTTTGCCACACATTCAATGGACTGTGAGAAAATCACTGAACCCTCTGGTGAAAATGGTCTTAAATGATAGAGAAGGCCATGGAGTCGGCAAAGGAGGGAATGAAGGTAGCGTTTTGAGATGATTGGTGAAATAGGGGCTACGCCCCTATAACCCCATTCCGCCTTCGTTCCTCGGCAAGCCCTCGCCACAAGGGGCTCGGTCATGCCGCATCT
>QMSU01000050.1 GCA_003650975.1 Thermoplasmata archaeon | reverse complement strand
TACGGAAAAGCGGCTGGTTTCTGCCGTACATGCGCAAATCCTTCTTTGCATCAATGCGTGAGTTACGGAGAAGCACTCGGTTAAGTCCCACAAGCCGGCGGTGCTGCACGTCCTGGAGGTCGCCGATGGCGCCGATGATTGCCAGTGTGGCATCAATGTCAGCAATGCGGGATGCCACCATATGGGCGAGTCCCGCACCGGAAACCTGCGTCTCCCCGTCCACGCCAAAATAAAAGGGATTCAGCGAGTACTCATAATATTCATTTGAAAAATGATGGTCGGTGATGACGGTCTGACCTTTTTTAATGTCGCGAATGTTCCCATTCCCCAGGTCTATGAGCCAGGCAAAGGAGCGTGTCTCCTCCAGCACCTGTTTGTTGAGGTATCGAACCACCCTCACCTCGTTTTGTATTCCCGCACGGTCAAGGGCCTGTTTTGCAATGGCCGCACCGGTAATGCCGTCGGCATCACAGTGAGTGATAATGTCGACATGCTCCTGCTGCTGTATCACCTGCGCAAGCTCTGCCGCTTTTTTTTCGATTCCCATCCCCAAAAAGAAACCGTAACGACCTATAATAAATTTATGATTTGCACCAGACAGACTCTCAATTTAAGGACATTTATCGTCTTTCATTTCTATTGAGCAAAAGAATTTTTTGCTTAACTTGACACTTTCACCTCCCTCGAAATTTGGTTGCCATGGCATTTACAGCTGATGAGGCATAAAGGGAAACATGATTCACACCCCAGTGGAACATGAAACGTTGTTGATATTCAGTTGCTTTCCCGGTGAATGAGTTTACAGTTTTGTGACACTCACAACCTTGTCTCCCTCATTCAGTCGCATTATTCTCACTCCCATGGTATTTCGTCCCTGTTCTCTGATATCCCTCACCGGTATTCTCACGTTCATTCCCTGCTTGCTGGTGAGAAGAATCTCATCATCTTCACTCACCTGACTCACAAATATGACCCTCCCATTTCTTTTGTTGGTAACTATGGTCCTCACGCCCTTGCTCCCGCGATGGGTTTTTCTGTATTCTTCAATGGGTGTTCGTTTCCCAAAACCATTTTCTGTAATGGTGAGGAGGGAACCCTCTTCGTCCACCACTGCCATGGCCACGACAGTATCCTCCTTTTTGAGTCGCATTCCTATCACTCCCCTCGTAATTCTCCCCATGGGACGGATTTCCTTTTCGCTGAACCGCACTGCCTGGCCCCCTGAGGACGCCATCATGATTATTCTGTTTCCATCCGAGAGTTCAGTGTTGATAAGCTCATCGTTCTCATCGAGCCGGATGGCTTTGATTCCGTTCACCCGTATGTGGCGGTATGCGGAAAGCACCGTTTTTTTGATGAGACCATTCTTTGTTGCAAACACGAGATAGTGATTATCATCAAATTCGGGGATTGGTATGGCCGTTTTCACCTTCTCTCCCTCTTCCAGCCTGGGCAGAAGATTGATTATCGCCTTTCCTTTGGAATAGCGTTCTCCCTCGGGAATTCTGTAGCCCTTCAACCAGTATGCCTTACCATGGTTGGTGAAAAACATGATGTAGTTATGTGTGGAGGTGGTAAACGATTTCACCACCACATCACCCTCCTTCGTTTTCATGCCAATGAGTCCCTTGCCGCCGCGGTGCTGTGTCTTATACGTCTCTATTGGCATGCGCTTTATATAGCCCGTCTCGGTGATGGTGACTATAACTTCCTGCTCTGGAATCAGATCTTCCATATCAATACCGATTTCCCCCTCAACAATTTCTGTGCGGCGCTCATCGCCGAATGTTTCCCTTATGTAGGCAAGCTCTTTTTTTATCTCGTCGAGGATGTTCTCCTTTTTGCCAAGCAGAGTTTCCAGACGTTCAATCAGCTGCTTTGTTTCACGATACTCATTTTCAACGGATTCGATTTCCATACCAGTCAGTTTCTGGAGGCGCATCTCAAGGATTGCCTTTACCTGCCTTTCAGAGAGGGAAAACCGGGAAGAAAGGCCATTTTTTGCCTCTTCAACCCGCTGGCTTTTTCTTATTATGGAAATCACTTCATCGATGTGCTTCAATGCAATCATCAGACCCTCAAGAACATGGATTTTCTCCCTTGCCCTTTTGAGGTCATACTGTGTTCTCCTGGTGATTATCTCTATGCGGTGGTCGATATAGTGCTGAATCATCTCTTTCAGGGTGAGTATTTTCGGTGCACCCTTCACAATGGCAAGGTTGAGGATGCCGAAAGTGGATTGCAGTTCCGTGTGTTCAAAAAGCTGGTTCAGCACCACGTCCTCTATGGCATCACGCTTAAGCTCTATTACAATACGCATGCCCTTTCTATCGCTCTCATCTCTTAGGTCAGATATTCCCTCAATCTGCTTGTTTTTCACCAGCTCTGCAATATGCTGCAACAGTTTGGATTTATTCACCTGATAGGGAAGCTCCGAGACAATGATTTTCTTTCTCTCCTTTCCCTCAATAGAGGTTCTCGCACGTATTCTCACAGAGCCTCTGCCGGTGGAATATGCATCCAGTATCCCTCTCCTCCCATAAATGATGCCCCCGGTGGGAAAATCAGGACCGTGGATGATCTGCATCAGTTCGGCAGTTGAAACATCTGGATATTCTATCACCTTGATGATTCCATCAACCACCTCTGTGAGGTTATGGGGGGCCATGTTGGTTGCCATGCCCACCGCTATCCCGGAAGAACCGTTGACCAGAAGATTTGGCAATGCAGCAGGGAGCACTTCGGGCTCCTTCAGCGAACCGTCAAAGTTATCATGCCATGCAACCGTCTCCTTTTCGATATCCTGGAGCATGAGTTTCGTGATTTTTGCCATTCTGGCCTCTGTGTATCGCATGGCAGCCGGAGAATCGCCGTCAATGGAACCGAAGTTTCCCTGACCATCCACCAGTGGATAGCGGAGTGAAAAATCCTGCGCCATGCGGACAAGCGAACCGTAAAGCGCCTGATCGCCATGAGGATGGTACTTACCGAGTGTTTCTCCCACGATTCGCGCTGATTTTTTATAGGGTTTTTCATAGGTAAGACCCATTTCATGCATGGCATAGAGGATTCTCCGATGAACCGGTTTCAGACCATCCCGTATATCAGGGAGGGCACGGCTCATGATGACGCTCATTGAATAATCAATGAATGCGCGCTTCATTTCAGATTCAATATCCCGAATGCACTCCCTTTTTCCAGATTCATCGGCCATGTATGCTCACCTCATATATCAAGATTGACCACATCCCTTGCATGACGTTCAATGAATTCCCTTCTCGGTTCCACCCGCTCGCCCATGAGAATGGTAAAGAGTTCATCTGCCTCCACGGCATTTTCAACGGTGACCCGGAGCATGGTTCGTCGTTCCGGGTCCATGGTTGTCTCCCAGAGCTGCTGGGGATTCATCTCTCCAAGACCCTTGTACCGCTGGATGCTCACCCCCCTTTCTCCCAGTTCCTTCACCTTTGCCTGGCGTTCCTCTTCAGAATAGGCATACATCACTGTCTTTCCTTTGCTGATTTTGTAGAGAGGGGGCTGTGCAATGTAGAGATATCCTGCCTCAATGAGCGGGCGCATATACCTGAAGAAAAAGGTGAGAAGAAGCGTTCGTATGTGTTCGCCATCAACATCGGCATCTGTCATAAGAATAATTTTGTGGTAGCGTGCATTCTCTATGTTGAACTCCTCTCCTATCCCGGTACCTATTGCAGTGATCAGTGCCAGTATTTCCTTGTTTTTCAGTATTTTATCCATGCGCGCTTTCTCCACATTGAGTACCTTTCCCCGTAAGGGGAGAATTGCCTGGAATTCCTTATCCCGCGCCTGTTTCGCAGAGCCTCCTGCAGAATCTCCCTCCACGATGTACAGCTCCGATTTACTGGCATCACGGCATGAGCAATCCGCCAGTTTTCCCGGCAATGCCGATGACTCCAAAATCCCCTTTCTTCTCGTGAGTTCCCGCGCCTTCCGTGCCGCCTCGCGCGCCCTGCTGGAAATGATTGCCTTGTCAATGATGGTGCGGGCCACGGCGGGATGTTCCTCAAAAAATTCCGAGAGCTTCTCGTAGGTGATGCTTTCCACAATGCCTCTCACTTCCGAGTTTCCCAGTTTTGTTTTGGTCTGCCCCTCAAACTGCGGGATTCTCACCTTGCACGAGATAACAGCGGTGATTCCTTCCCGGCAGTCCTCGCCGCTCAGACTCTGCCCGTTGGCGAACATGTTGTTTTTCCTCCCGTAATCGTTGAGAACTCTCGTGAGAGCGCCCTTGAAACCGGCGAGATGTGTCCCTCCCTCATGGGTGTTGATGTTGTTGACGAAGGTGAACACGTTCTCTGTATAGCTGTCGGTGTACTGTATGGCCACCTCCACCTGCACGTCCTCGCGCTCCCCTCTGAAATAAATCGGCTCTGGATGGAGTGGATTCTTATTTCTGTTTATGTAGAGGATAAATTCGTTTATCCCGCCGTCGTATTTGAAAATCTCGTGTTTCCCGCTCCGTTCATCCGTTATTTCAATCCGTAGGCCAGCGTTGAGGAAGGCCATTTCCTTCAGCCGTGCCGCTATGGTTTCATAGGAAAAATCGGTTGTTTCGAAAATCTCCGGATCTGGATAAAAGGTGACGGTGGTTCCTGTCCCATCCGCTTCGCCAAGGATTTTTAACGGCGTGACGGTTTTACCACGCTCGTATTTCTGATAGTACTCCTTGCTGTTGCGCTTGATTCTCACCTCAAGCCATTCAGAAAGGGCGTTCACCACTGAGACGCCCACTCCGTGCAACCCTCCTGAAACCTTATATGTTTTATCATCGAATTTCCCTCCCGCATGGAGGGTTGTCAGCACCAGTTCCACCCCAGGTTTTTTGTATTTTTCATGCACATCCACAGGAATTCCCCTGCCGTTATCGGTCACTGTTATCGACCCATCTGCATTGATGGTGACCTGTATTCTGGTGCAGTATCCTGCCAGAGCCTCATCTATTGCATTATCCACCACCTCGTGAACGAGATGGTGCAGTCCCCGGGCATCGGTACTCCCTATATACATGCCGGGGTTTTTTCTGACAGATTCAAGTCCTTCTAGAACCTGTATTTTATCAACGCTATATTCATCACTCATATTCTAAAACTAATGGAAAATCCCCTTGGTTGCCTGCTCCTTATGCCCTGCCTTGTTCCAGCATCCCTCGCAGTAAAGCTTGCCGCATACCGGGCATTCATATACCATGCCCTTGTATTCCGGGTCAAGCATGTTCACTCCGCATACCGCACACGATGTTTCCGCCTTATATTTCTCCCGACAACTCTTGCATACGATAACGTCAGGGGTGAGCAAATTCCTGATTTTTTCCTTTCTGATTTCATCCTCATTCATTTTATCCTCACTCACAATCAAGTTATGCATATAAATTTTATCATATGCGCCGTATGGTGGAGGGAGGAAGCGGCAGCGGCACATGCCGGTCAAAATCCCACCCTTCCCTGAATATGAGAATGTCGTATGTTTCCCCGTTCATCTGAAAGACATCCGGTTCAATGTGAAGTGTGATCTCAATACTGTCCCCGACGTTGAAATCGGTTAGATTACCTGAAAAATGAAATCCACCATCCGGCTGGGAGGCGAGCATGAGAAGTGTGATATTTTCCTCCGGGAAACGTTTCTCTGCGATGACATCCCGCACGATAAGGGTATCCCCTTCTTTGAGTGTCTTAAACCGGATGATGTGGGAGCGGGTTGCATTGTCTTCAATATATTCATAGTCCTCGCTGAGTTCATGCAGAGTCATTACCACCACATGTGATCGTTCTGCACATCCCGAAAGCAGCATCAACGCAACCACCGCAAGCACTGCCCTTCTCATCACCATCACATGCAGATGCCATACATAAACACTGCTGCGCGGTGATCATTAACCTTTCGGAGAACATTTTCACAAGCAATATAAGTACCTGAAAGATATGATAAGTGGTGTGATACGATGGGCAGAGAAAAAATCCGGATAAAGGGAGCGGCGATTGTGGGCATGCTCATACTGGTGGGAATCATCTCGTTTGTGGCCCCCTCAAAAATAAGTGAGGGTGCCTATACGTACGAAATGAAGGCGTTTTCATCGTATGATGAACTCTCTGAATACCTGAAGAATACCTATCAGAATGGGACGTATGGTGGCTTCTATTATGGTGGTGCACGAAAGGGAGCGGTGACTCTTGATGCGGGTTGGGACGCTCCTTCAAACGCGGGGGAATCAGCCCCTGATTTCTCCACCACCAATGTGCAGGTGGCGGGCGTGGACGAACCTGATATTGTGAAAACAGATGGCGAATATCTCTATATGGTTTCCAATGAGCAGATATATATTATCAGGGCATATCCTCCTGAAAATGCAACAGTGCTGTCTGTTATAACCGGTGATATGCGCCCGGAACACATATTCATCAACGAGAATACGCTTGTGATATTCGGAGATTCGTACCGCTCGGTGGCGGTGGACAACAACAAAACAATCTGGCTTGATTCCATACCAACAACAATGATCATCACTTACAACATAACAGACCGTGCCAACCCGGAGCGGATTACTTCTGTGGAAATGGACGGAAGCTATTTTGATGCGCGAATGATAGGAACCATGATATATGTGATAACCACCGAGTACCTGGGAACATTCTACCACATACTGGATGGGAACGACACCCTTTACATCCCTGAAATAAAAATAGGCAATGAGACGGTGGCGGTATCCCCGGCTGACATCTACTACGTGGACACGCCGGAGCCCGCCGAGGCCATGACCCACGTCACCGCCATCAATTTGGAGAACGGCGAGATTCTCCAGAAAGCATTCCTCATCGGAAGTACGGGCACACTCTATGTCTCCAGAGAGAATATTTACATGACCCACACAAAATATGATTACCGTTATGGCACTCTGGAGGAAATCTATATACCTCCTGAGGAAACAACAATCATCCATAAAATCGCCATCACCAACGGGACCATTGCATATCAGGGCGAAGGGAGGGTTCCGGGGCATGTGCTGAACCAGTTTTCCATGGATGAATTCAATGGCTTTTTCAGGATTGCAACCACGGTGGGGCATGTGTGGAGTGGCACGGCAAGAAACAACGTATACATC
>QMSU01000049.1 GCA_003650975.1 Thermoplasmata archaeon | reverse complement strand
CGGTTTGTGGAATCCCCTTGATTCATTGGTGATGCGCACGTAGTAATCATCATACCCGCCGTCAACCATGCCGGTACCGTACAGCTCGTTTGCCTTGAATACCTCGATAAAGTTGGAGTAGTTCTGTTCGAGACTCCGATACCAGCCCACCAACTCGGCATAGTTTTTCGGCATGATGTACCACGATGAAGAAGGGGTTGTTTCCTGATGAAATGGTGCCTCATCCCAGCGGTCAGAGCCAATGATTCCTCCCGCAGATGATAAAATTAGAATGCCCGCAACGGCGCAGACGAGAAACCATATTTTGGCCATCTACGGTATATCCTTCCCCCACGTATAATCCTTTTGCAGGTGGTATGATAGTGAGTAACAGAATAGGAAACTTTATTAATGAGAATTATATTCAACTCAGGGAATGGGGTGGATATGAATTTTTTCATATTTTCGCCTCACTTTAACCCCATTCCCATTTTCCCCTCATTGTCCCTATTTTACGATGGTGCCCAGCATCTGGACGGCCTCATTTAAAACATCTTCATCATAGGTGACCTCGCGCACGCTTTTTGCGGGAATTCCTATCAGATGAATTTCCCGGGGAAAGGAGGACATGACTGCGCGCAGTATTTTCACCGCCTCCACAAGAGAGAGAAAATGAGCGCCCTCACTTCTGTTATCAATGACAAAAATTTCATTATCCTTCAGATGCACCACCCCGGATGCACCGTGCACCGCATCCACCAGCACCAGCCGCTCCTCTCCTTCATACAGGCCGTATAACCTGAAAAGATCGGTGCCGAGATAGAGCGTCCTTGCCGAGAACTTCTCCTTTATCCGCTCATATACGGCATATCCCGCCGAATCATCGCCAGCAATGCGGCTGCCGAGAAACACCACCAGCGTCCTCATAGGCGAACCACATGCACGCTGCACGAGATGCACGGGTCGTACGCCCGTATTGTCATTTCCACCTTGTTGCCAATAAGGTCAGGGTCCTTGTATCCGCTCTCCCACATGCCCTTTGCCATGTTCCGGACATCCACCTCCATCATTGGAAGAAACATTGCCGTGGGCGTGATCACGTTGAGCGAGGCAACCCTGCCATTCTCCAGTTCCATCTCATATATCAGCAAACCGCGGGGTGCCTCCGTCACCGCATATCCTTTCCCCTCCGATGCCTCTGGCTGCACCCGTTCCTCCTTTTTTACTGTCAGACGCTCCGCCATCTCATTGATCTTTTCGATGAAGTATACCATCTCTATGGCCTGGGCGAAGTTATTGGCAAAGCAGTTATCTTCCCTCAGGAGAGAACGGTAGGTGGAAAGCAGTTCCTTTGCAGTGCCGTCGAGAAGGGGGCTGTTGTTGATAAGACGAGAGAGTGCACCCACCATAAAGGGACTTTCCCGATATCTGCTGTGTTTGGCGAATGAATGGGGAACCACCTCCTCCTGGATGAACTCGCGATATTTTTCAATATCAAAGGAAAATCCATCGGAGGCGGAAATACCGTCCCCGTACACGCTGTAACCGCGATGTGGGCGTATGGCAAGGTGGTTGCGGGGCAGGTCGATATGCGTGGGGTATTCATACTCTGCAAAGAAATCAACGGTGGCCACCGCCGCCTGCAGCGCCTCTGTGCCGCTCTTGAGAATCCTTTCCATATCGCTCTTTTCCGGGAGTTTCCCGAAGCCTCCCACCACTGCATTTTCGGGATGAATTTCCCTGCTCCCAAGTATGCTCTGCACCATTGCGCCGTAGCTCTTCAGTTCAAGGCCGTGCTTCATGAGCTGGGGATATTTTTCCGCCATGGCAAATGCGCTGGGATATCCGAGATAATCCGGCGCCACGAAGAGATAGAGGTGGAGTGCATGACTCTCCACCATGTTGCCGAAGTAAAGCATATCCCTCAGTATGGTGGTCTGCTCGCTCACCTCAACTCCGAGAGCATCTTCTGCGACTGCGACCGCCGTCAATTTGTGGGGCACCGAGCAGAAACTGCATATTCGGGAGCAGATGGTGGCTGCATCCTCATAGGTTTTCCCCCGCGTGATCATCTCGAAAAATCGCGGCCCCTCGGTGACGTTGATTTTTGCGGTTATCTCATCGCCGAGTTCCACCACCACCCCTGCCTTTCCCTCTATCCGTGCAATATGGTCATTTCTGATTTCCCGTTCAATCTTCATGCTCGAACACCTTTTCTATCATTTCATTCATTTTCTCATACTGCCTGCCAAAAATCTCCATCCGTGCTTTTATCTCCTCCTTTTCCATGCCCTTTTCCCTGAAGGTTCTCGCAAGGGAATCGAACCACGCAACCCCGTGGGGAACCGGCCCCCTGCACCCGAAGCAGGCGATGTTATGCCCGGGGCACCGGGCGCCGCACCCCGCCACCACCAGCGGACCCAGACACGGCTCCCCCCTTTCAATCAGCACACACGGATACCCGTTTCTTCTGCATTCCGCACATACGGGATAGTCCTTCTCTTCGGGATAGCTTCCCATGGCAAAGGTGGCAAGATAATACATGATTTCATCCTCCTCAGGAGGGCACCCCGGAAGGTTGTGGTCGACCTTCACGAATTTGTGAATCGGTTCCGCTATTTTTGCCTCAAAGTCCATGGTGCAGTTTCCATAAATCTCCCCGAACACCTTCCTGTACTCCTCACCGAATATCATGCCCTGCACTCCGCCGTGGATGGCGCAGGAGCCCACCGCCACCAGCACATCGGCATTCTCCCGTATTGCCTTCAGCTCTTCCTCGTCCGCCATTGTGGTCACACTTCCCTCCACGAAGGCAATATCCACATGGCGTATTGTTCCATCGCTCGAGAGCATTGACCAGTATTCTATGTCGAAGCGCTGCGCCACCCTGAGGATCTCCTGCACGCTCGCCATTCTGAGCTGGCAGCCGTAACAGGAGGTAAGCCCGTGAATTCCCACCTTCGGTTTCATGGTATCACTCATATTAACCCCGGAGTCGAAATAATGTCGTAATAGCCAAATACGGGCCCGTCTATGCATATGTACTTCAGAAACGTTGAGGTACCCGCAATGCAGTGCCCGCATTTACCCACGCCACACTTCATGCGCCGTTCCAGCGTCACGTATATCTTTCTCGGATCATAATTGTTTTTGATGAGTGTGTTGAACACATCTTCATACACCTGGGGAGGGCCGCACACGCACACATATGTTTTTTCCGGGTCGGTGTTGGCATGTTTTATGTGTTCCTGCGCCCTTCCCACACGACCGGGCCAGTCGGGATCGCGGGTGACCGTCTGGATTATCCGTATGTTCTCCGCTTCGGCAACATCCCTCATTGCCTCGAGCTCCTTTCTGAAAAGGAGGGTGTTCCCGAACTTTGCACTGTTGATAACCGTGATGTTCCCGAATTTCCACCGGTTGTCCACGGCGTACATGAACACGGAGCGCAGGGGTGCCATTCCGATTCCCGCAGCAATGAGCAGAAGGTCGCTCCCCTCGAACTCATCAACGGGAAAACCATTGCCGTAGGGCCCCCTCACACCCACGAAATCTCCGGGCTTCAGCTCATGGATTTTATCGGTAACCCTTCCCGTTTTCTTTATGCACAGTTCAAAGAAGCCCCGCCTCATGGGTGACGAGCATATGGAAATGGGCACCTCCCCCAGTGCGGGCATGCTCAGCTGGACGAACTGTCCCGGCTTGCATGTCCACGATTCGGCAATATCCGGATTTTCAAATCGGAACAGCAGTAATTTGACGTCCTCAATGAGGTCATACACCCGGAGCACCCTGCACTTGTAAAGGGAATATATGTTTTCAGTTGTGTTCATGCACCACCTCCTCCGGCTCTGATGCGCTCCTCACCCTGAGCAGGTTTCCGAGATAATCAATGCCCGCGGGGCAGAAATACGTGCAGTTGCCGCACCCCACACAGTACGATGTCCCGAGACCGTAAAAGTAGGAATTTTTGCATACATATCTGTTGAAAAAGCGGTCTTTTTTTGTCTCCCTGAAGTTGTGCCCTCCCGCCACCAGCCCGTGGCTCCTGAACTGGCACGAATCCCAGAAACGTATTCTTTCTGCGGTTTTTCCATCTATGTCTGGGATATCCTGCACATCGTAGCATCTGCAGGTGGGACAGGTGTTGGTGCAGTTGCCGCACCCGAGGCATTTTTCGCTCTCCTCATCCCATAGCTCATCCCGGGCCGTGAGTTCAAGAAGGTATCGCATGTTGTCAAAGCTTCCGTGATGCGAGAACATCTGCTGGCGTTTCTCCTCAAATTCCCTGAACGCCGCTATGTCCTCCTGTGTCACATTAGAAAACAGCTCGGCACACTCATCCACTATTTTGTGGCCTGTGGGGCTCCCCACCCTGACGAGATATCCGTCCGGAAGCTCGTGCAAAAACAAATCGAAGCCTATGTCCACAAAATCGGAGCGCCTCAAATTGCAGAAGCAGTGGTCATCTGGGAGGCAACTCAATCCTATTATGATTCCCGCCTCCCGCCTCCGCTTGTAATAGGTGTCCACATAGTCGCGAAGATACACGCCGTCCAGGATTCGAAGACCCACGATCTCGCAGGCATGGACGCCGAACAGCACAAATGGCTCAATTTTTTCCTCGGGTTCGTCATATGTTCCGTTTTCAATGTCGATATCGAACATTTTTTCCTTTGGATGGATAAAATACTTTTTTGCGGGAAGGAGTGTGCGGACATAATCAAAGGCAATGTCACAGACATCATCAATTTCCTTTCTGTCGTAGAATTTATCAGAAACTTTCACCGGAGCATAGAGCTTTCCATACTGCTTCAACTGGTTCAGGAAATCGTGAATCTGTTCATTGGCAATCTTTACATACCTCATTTTCCTAATATACCAGAATATGTATATTAATTTTTGCATTATGTTGTAAATATCACATCAATTTTGTTAATTTGTAAAAATAAAAAGAAAAATTAGTTACATAATTACAAAATCATGGAGATAAATGAAATGTTTCGTGCATTTCCAGAACAATGTTTTCATGGTTGGGGGGTCGGGAAAGCCCCGCACAAGGGGTGTGTGAGGCCTTCCCTCATCCTCTGCCTCCACCATGTAAACACCTGCCCCTTTTTTAAATGTACCGATGCAGGCATGCACCATCCGTAACATATGGATATCCTGTCAGATTCCACCGTACATTTTCGGAATGGTAAGGAAGACGTGTAACACTTGTTTGCATACACCTGTTCTCTTTCGTTTATCCCTCTCCGGATTCTTAACCAATTCCGCCAGGTGGAGATGCGCATCTTTTCATTTTTCTCACCTGACAGCCCCGATGCGATGCCGGAATAAGTTTATAAATGGATAGTTCATTATGCTTACAGAGGTGAAATATGAAAATCACCATTAAAGATGCGGAGACGGGAAACAGGATCAATATGGAGATAGATGATGACAACACTGTCGAGGAAATCATAGAGGAGGCGGCAAATTACTGGAAGAAGACACCCGGAGCATATGTGATACGGCTCGGGAAAAAAATCCTGCAGGCGGATCTCACCATTGAGGAAGCCATGCTGCAGGACGGTGATGTGATAGAGTTCATACCTGACCCTGAAGGAGGATAGGGGGCATGCCTCTCCCGAAGGATTTGCTGATAAAACGGATAAAAAACGAGATAAGGGAATGCAGGCGGCACCTGAAACATCATGTGGTGGTTTCTGACGAGCAATTCAAGCGGCTGCCGCTGGAGATAACCGTGACGCTGGTGGACACGCCCGGCCCCGTCTGGAGCGACGGGAAAATCATCCACAAATACACCCACAAACTGAAAATAATCATCACGGAGGATTACCCGTATCAGACCCCCATCGTCCGCTGGAAAAGCACCATTTTTCACCCCAATATCATGACCCCGGAGGACGGCGGGTACGTGTGCACAAAGCTCCTGGATGGATGGAACTTCCGCTCAAACCTCTACACGTTCATTGAAGGGCTGGAAATACTCCTCTCACACCCGAACCCGGAAAGCCCCTTTGAGACGGATACCTGCACCAGGGCCGCCGAATATTTCAACAAACATGCCTACGACCCTCCCCAGAGGATAAGGAAAAGACCGAAAATCATCGAGGAAGATGATCAAGATAGACAGTGAGAAACGAAAGGAATACAAAATCCAGCCGCCGCCCCAGCACACGGTGTTTGAATACGGAAGGGGAAATATCGCAGACTACATGCAGAAAAAGGGCGTGCTGCTGCAGGAAAAGTACCGCAAAAAAAGCGAGGAGGAACGGGTCGAGAGCAGGGTGCAGGAAGAGCTCGATTTTTACATCCACGAGGAGGCATGCGAGAAAATGTTTCATCACTGCCGTGAGATGGCTCTCACGGAGAAGGAGGCCATGGGGTTCCTAATCGGGGATGTCAAGTACTGGAACAAAACCTATGCGGTGGTCTATGAGGTGGCCACTGCCTCCCTTGAAGCGTCCCCTGTCTATGTTCGGTTTCACCGGGAGGCCTTTGAGGAACTCTTCGACCGTCTTGATGAAATTGACTATGAATATGTGCTGGTGGGATGGTATCACTCGCATCTTGGCTACTCGAGTTTCATGTCGGTGATCGACATAGAAACACAGAAAAAATACTTCAATCAGCCGTTCCATGCGGCCCTTGTGATAGACCCCATTCTCGGGGAGATGAAGGCGTTCAGACTCTCGGAGAATGAATGTGTGGAAATTCCCTATGCCATTTTCAGGTGAATTCTGCTATTCTTTTCAGCACAAAAGATTTCTCCAGTGAGTGCAGAAAATAGCCGGCTCTCGGTCCCCTCTCCTTTCCCAGAAACATCCGGTAGATGAGGGTAAAAAGCTCCTTTGTGACATTGCGCCCCATGACCTCTCCCTGTTCGGCCGCGACAGTGTGGATGGTGTTGTGAATATCTTCCGGTTTCCATTCAGTACTCTCCAGTGCATCTCTCAGTGCGGCCAGCAATTTTTTTTGTTCATCGGCAAGCGCAATTTTTGGGGGCTGCTTTTGTACGGAGAATTTGACATTCTCAGGGGCAAAATGTTCCAGCCAGTAGCGAACCTTTTCCACCCGTTCCTTCAGTTTTTCCTCCTCATAGGCGCTCAGCGTCTCTATTTCCCCATTCCTTTTCAGTATGCGAAGCACGCCCTCCCAGTCTCCCGCTATCTGGATGAGTGTCACCAGATGTCGGTAGGGAATCTGCACGGGCGGTGTCGGCGGCATCCTTTCCGGATAGGGCTGCGAGAGTTCATACACTCTTT
>QMSU01000048.1 GCA_003650975.1 Thermoplasmata archaeon | reverse complement strand
GGATATCCCTAATCTGCATCCCGGTGTTTTTCCCTTACCACTTCATTTTAAGTCTTTTACATGAATATCGTCCATATCACGGCTGCTTTTCCGTTGTGGAGGGGGGGACCGGTTGCTGACACGGGAGATGCACAGGGCAGAAACAGAGAGATTGAAAAGCAAAAATGAAGTGGAGCACATACCACAACGATGCTTTCCCATTGCCTTCTCCTCTTTTTTCACCCATCGAATGATGCTTCATTTCTCATAAAATATTTATAGGACCTTCACTTCCTTCTTCATGTTTTGTCCAAACTGCCACAGCCTTCTGTACCCCAAAGGAAAGGAAATGGTGTGCAGAAAGTGTGGTTACACAAAGGAGAAGGACATAGAAAGAATAATTGTTTCCAAAAGAAGGGATATGAATGCGGTCATAATAGAAGATGACATGGAACTGCTGCCGAAAACAAATGTGGTGTGTCCCAAATGCGGACATAATGAGGCGTACTGGATTCTCCGCCAGACACGGGCATCCGATGAACCCGAAACCCGTATCTACACCTGCACAAAATGCGGATACCGGTGGAGAGAGTATTAGGAATTGATTATCCGTTATTCACCGGCTGGTATGGATTAAATGCCGGGTCACCATAAATGTTGAACTCGTGGAGACACACATATTTTTTATCCATGAACGTGCCACTCTCGAATTTTGCCAGTGTGTAACCACCTCCCTCGTCAAGCGGAGGTGTCCAGAGGAATGTGGAGTTGGCATCCTTTGGCAGGTACTGGTTTTTGGCATCCCTGAGGGCCATCCCCACAGTGCTGTCCTTGTCCTGGAGGTCAAAGATGAAGTCATTTGCAATAACTGCGCCAAAGTGGGGATCCGGGTATTCACCATTGAGAAGAAGATTCAGCGTGGCCTTGACAAATCCCTTGGCCCCAAATCCCTTGAATATGAGGCCCGGCTCAAGGTAGCCAGGATCTGCGGTAACCCGTGTCGCCCCTATGTAGGCATTTACCCCTGCATGGATGTATGCCTGACTCAGACAGTTTTCCGGAATGAGGCCATCGGTCCTGGCCGTGATACAGCTCTCGACAAAGATGACACTGGGGCCGTAATCCATATTCACCACGTACCTCACCGAATATGCCCCCTTGCTTGAAAGCCCGCTTGCGATGCCGAGTGGTCCGAAAAAGCGGGAGAACCAGTTCACCGGAGGGAATTCCCGTCCGTCCAGCAGCACATCCCCCGACTCATACAGGAAGTATATGCCGTGGTTGAATACAAATATCAGATTGCTGTTTTCCTGGTACTCCCCTCCCCTTGCCACGCGCTCACCGCTTATCAGCTGAAGGAAGTACGGGAATGGTATGTTCAACCTGCTGGTATACTGCGCCACACCGCTGAAACCCTCCCGCTGGGAAAAGAGCAGATGTGTGGTCATGACGTTAAAACCGCCCTCTTCCATGTCCGCGGCAAGCCGTCTGTTGATGAAGAAGCTCTCACCGCTGGGCCACTTTGTCGGCTCAGGATTCCCGGTTATCATGTTGGAAAGAGGAGTGAGTATCGGTACCCACTGGAATTCCAGGCCGGCGCCGGTCTGCACGGTCGCATTGTTTTTCCATTCGCCGAGATCTTCTATGATTTCAGAGTAAAATACCGTGCGTGCTATCAGCGCCGAACAGTCCTCAGCGTCATAGCCGGTCACCCTGCCCACAGCATTTTCCTGAAACGGCCAGTAGGTATAGGTATTGTTCTCCACATCATCCGGCTTCGGGTCTATGTCGCCATAGATATAGTCACTCGGTAGCTCTATGCCCCCTATCATGTCGCTGTCGGGATTATAGTAGTAGTACATGGGTACCATGGTGGGGTCTGCCATGATGGCGATGTGGATGGGATTTTCCGCATAATGGTTGCGGAGTGTTTCCAGGTCATCAATAGAAATATTTGCTATCTCCGCCAGCAGTTCATTGAGCTGCTCGTGTATGCCAAGCACATGCTCATTGCATGGCTCGACAAGTCCTTCGTTGGTCCCCGCGCACACAACACCTGAAACACCAATACTCTCGTTTCCGGCGAAGGCAAAGTCCGGTTTGGCGAGGACAACACCCTTTCGATAGGCAGTGAGGTATGGTGCCAGTGATGAGAGATTGTTCATGAGCGGCTGGAGTGGTGAATCCACCTGTTGCACCTTCACCCTGAGAGTGAACTGCCCGTTGGGGATGGCCACACGTCGTGCAAGTACTGAAGCAGTATACGTTCCCGGCTTGTTGTAAATGATGGTTTCATAATGGAGTCTGTCGGTTACGATGTCTCCGCTGCTGTCAACCTCGGGAATCCCCGCCGCCGTTGACGAATAAATTGCGGTTTCCTCATCCGGGTCATAGACGAGTATGATGAGGTCGTCACCCAGTTCGCTCACATATTCCGAATTGTCGTTTATGAGGTCAATGACAATACGGGCATACTTGTAATCATCGGGAATCTCAAAGGTGTTTATGCCGAAGGCACCGTCATTGAGTCCAAGAATGCCCCCGATACCAAGGTTGATTAAATTTGCAGGAAGAATATCCACCGATGCCGTCACGTTCTGGAATTCATAAGACGTTTCATTCAGTATCGTCACATGGGTTATATCCATTGGATTGGTAATGGTGACATACGGTACTTCACCGAATCTGGCGCGCACCAGATCAACCATAAACTCAGTGATTTCTTCCGCATCTTTAAATCGCCAGCTCTGGGCATGGCTCTCGAGGTCACCACATATGAACGTGTATTTCACCCCGAGTTTTTTCAAATAACCGCGCACATCATCGGTGCTGTTTGTGACAAAAACGGGAATATCAAGATAGCTGGCAATGGGGGCGGCAACGACTCCCAGTTCGTAGCCATGCTGTGTATCCTCTATCAGCAGCGCAGCATCGCTCCATTTCCACATTCCGCTCAGCTCGATGGAAACATTTTCCGGGGAGCCGCTCCTTATTTCTATGTAGGATGCAGGATAGTAATCCATAAATCTTTCCACTGCTCTCGATGGATTTACGGGATCCTGCACCAGCAGAGCCTCCACATGCTGCCCCTCATCATCATAATACAGTGCTACCGGTGTGGCAATGAGTGCGTAAAAGGGGTTTTCCTTGTTCACCACCATCGGCACAGCTCCTGTCTGCCGCTCCGAGTCTATGTTGTCTATGGTGTCCATATCGAATCCGCTCACTTCCTTTACGCTTTCCACGCATCCGGTTAAAACAGGCATGGCCATTGCCACAGCCATCAATACAGCTAACTTTTTCTTCTCCATACCTATCACTCTTACTATGTTATAGTGTTCTCACCTATAATAATTTCGCTGCGTTTTGCCTGAAGAATGATAGCAAGGGGCAAGGGGAGGCTAAAGAAATTAGTTCCCTTGCAGTAATATAGCATGCCTTGCCCCAATGTATGTAATAGCAAAGGATTTATTAATATTACTATTATGCATCACACTTTTTAAAGAAAATTCCATCCTGCGAGGAAAATGAAACTGTTGTGCACCCTAACCCATCGTATCAGGTCATTGCTCACGCGACACTGTGCCTGAGAGATACCATTAAGAAACGGGATTCCTTTAGCAATATGGATGCATGCATCAGGGATGTGAAGGAACTCTCCCTTGTCTATGATGGGAAGAGCGAGAACACCTTTGTGAGCATGTATTTTGACGGGAGAGATAAGCGGTCCCTGCAGAGACGGGAAAGGGCATGCCGCGCCGTGCTGAGGGGCGATGAGCTGGAGAATTTTGTGAAAACAATGGAACACATCCGAAAACACATGGAAAGAAACCGTGCTGTTGCCATATTCGCCTCAGATAAACACGACTATGTGAAGGTGGTCCCGCTTCCGGTCCCGCTTCCTAACATGCTGGTGGTGGATTCCTCGCCATATATCCGCCCTCTGGCAGAGATGACCGGAGAATGGGAGCCATTTACACTCATTCTCATCAACACTCACCACGCAAAAATTTTCTCTGTTTCATGTGGTAGGGTCACGAAAAGAGAGGACAAATCCTTCAATGTCATGAACAAACACAAGAAAGGCGGGTGGTCTCAGGCCCGCTTCCAGCGGCTGAGGAAAGGAAGCATTCATTCATTTCTCACCGATGTCGTTCATGATGTGAAACACATTGCGGAGGGTGATATCATCATTGCAGGCCCTGGACAGGCAAAGCATGAATTCAAGCGTCTTTTACCGGAAAGCATGCAACGCTCTGTGATTGCCATGTTTGATAGCGACATGGATGACGAACAGCACCTTTTCAGTGAATCCCTTGTGGCCATGGCAGAAATGGAATGGAAAGAACAAAAGACGCTGCTGGCGCACATAAGAAGGGAACTGCTGAGGGATGGCCTGGCGGCATATGGCATAGACGAAACCCTTGAAGCAGCACGGGAGGGAAAGGTGGAGGTGCTCCTCATCGAGCGGGGATACAAAGAGAGAGGATGGATATGCGAGCACTGTCAGAATGCCGGAAGGGGAGATGCTGAGCACTGTCCGGTGTGCGGCGGGAGGACATCTCAGGTGGATATCATTGAGGAAATTGTGGAATTTGCGGAGCGCACGGATGCCATCATCGAATTTATCGATGAAGAGGAACTGTGCATGCTCGGACACGTGGCGGCGTTGCTCCGATACAGGTAAACAGCCTTCCGGTAACGTTTTCTATTGCAGCAAGAGCATCAGCAAGAAGAACAGCAGCGAAATGGCATAGAAAAGAAGCACCTGACGAACCCTGCTTTCCAGCCATGGGGAGGTCATATTCACGTTGACCTCAAGAGAATCGCGCAAATTTTCTGCCAATGCATCAATCAATCCCCTCATACCCACAAATGAGTGACGGTGCTTATAAATGGGAGGAGGGGCAGGAATTACTACATAAGCTTTTCGGATTTTCTGGCATGCAAAACCATTGGGGAGAAAAATAATCCTAACTCATTCATCCATGAAATATTCCAGCATTCCTGCCTGCTCCAGCCTCCTTCTTACGGAGGGATACAGCATGATTCTCTCCTCTTCCATCATGATATTTCCCAGTCCCATATCCAGAAGTCTGCTGAACAGTTCCCCCTTTTCTTTCTTCATCGATACAAGGGCAACATTGAAGCTCACGTGCATATCCCTTAGATATTCCAGCGATTTCATCTGGTATTCAAAGCCACTTCTCGCTCCGGTGAGGCGAGAAAACTCTTCAGCGGTGCATCCCTTGAGACATACCCTCACATGGATGTTCGGGAACGCAGAGAGCTCCTCCACATAGGTTCTGTCTGCACCCAGAAGTATCCCGTTTGTTTCGAGAATGAAAAGGAATTCCCGGTTGAGATGCTCCAGAAGCGCTATCAGATGTCCCCTTCCGATGGTGGGCTCTCCGCCCGACACCCGCACCTGGTGGTAGCCCTTCCCTGCGGCGGTTTTCCGGAGATTCTGCGCCACCTCCTCTGGTGAATAAAATGCTCCCGATTTCTCCGGATGCCACACCACATTTCCCGACCAGCAGAATATGCACCGCAGGTTGCAGCCAACTGCATCTGCCGTTGCGATGCCCCCATAGAATTTTGCTGCACGAAAGCGATAGTATTTTCTCCTTTCACCGTGGATGACCGCACGCTCCACTCTCTCTGCCAGTTCAAGCGGATCGTACATGTTCCTTCTTGCCGCCTTTTCTGAATCCCTTGGCCACAATGTAAATCTCCGAGCTCTGTTTTCTGCTCGCTTTGGGTGCGTGCGGCTTGACCATCCTGAACTGTTCCTTCACCTTCTGGAGAAATGCGGGATAGTCCTCACCCTCAAATATTTTGCACACAAAGGTTCCTCCCTCCCGCAGAAATGTTTCTGCAATGGCAAGCGCATGTTCGCAGAGCCATACGCTGCGTGCCTGATCCATGGTATAGTGGCCTGAAATGTTGGGTGATGCATCGCTTATCACCACATCTGCATATGTGACATGGCTCCGTAATTTCCCGATGGTTTCCCTTTCGGTGATATCCCCCTGTATAAAAACGACACGTTCCAGTGGCTCCATCGGATGGATGTCCACCGCAATGACCCTGTCAGCATACTGTGCAGCAATCTGACTCCATCCCCCGGGAGATGCGCCAAGATCGATGACTGTGGTGCCATGTTTGAATATGCCGTACCGCTTGTGAAGCTGGATGAGCTTGAAGGAGGAGCGGGCCCGGAAGCCGCGCTTTTTTGCCTCCCGGTAATAGTGGTCGTGTTTCCGCTGATCACTCCATCGCGACATTACAGAACAACATCCAGGTCAAGTTCCTCTGCAAGCTCCTTATACCGGTTTCGTATGGTGACCTCGGTGACACCGGCGACATCGGCCACCTCCCGCTGCGTCCGGCGCTCCCCGCATATGATGGAAGCAATGTAGATGGCCGCAGCGGCAACACCAGTGGGTCCTCTCCCTGAAGTGAGTTCCTTTTCCTCCGCCTGACGGAGTATTTCCAGCGCCTTGGTCTTGGTGTCCTCGCTCAACCCCAGTTCGCTGCAGAACCGCTCCACATAGTCCTGAGGTGAGGTGGGCATCAGCTTGAGTGTCAGTTCCCGTGCAAGGAAGCGGTACGTGCGCCCTATCTCCTTCCTGTCAACTTTCGATGAGATGGCCACCTCGTCGAGCGTGCGGGGCACGCCACACTGGCGGCAGGCGGCATATACTGCAGCGGAGGTAACCCCCTCGATGCTCCTTCCACGAATCAGATTTTTTTCCACAGCCCTCCGGTATACCATGGCCGATGCCTCGCGCACATTACGGGGCAGGCCCATATTTGACGATATGCGGTCCAGCTCCGACAGTGCGGAGGCGAGATTTCTCTCCGAGGCTCCGCCCACCCGTATCCTGCGCTGCCATTTCCTGAGTCGGTAGAGTTGCGCCCGGTTTCTTGTGGGTATGGATTTGCCATAGCTGTCCTTATTTTTCCAGCCTATGACGGTGCTGAGTCCCTTGTCGGCTGCGGTATAATCGAGGGGGGCACCGGTTCTGGCCCTCTTTTCTCTCTGTTCGGGGTCAAAGGCCCTCCATTCAGGACCCTGGTCGATATAGGCATCATCAATCACAAGTCCGCACTCCTCGCAAACCAGTTCACCACGTTCATAATCCTGCACGAGGTGCGAGGAGCCGCATTCAGGGCATCTTTCAATTTCCTCAATTTCAGCTTTTTTCCTCAACATTTTTATCCCCAAAATTTTTATACTTTTTGGTGTAATGAGCTTATCATATATAAATATTTCCCAATACGGAT
>QMSU01000047.1 GCA_003650975.1 Thermoplasmata archaeon | reverse complement strand
GGTTGCCTTCGGTACACCGGGTCATATTGTGGTCACCAAACTGTACGGGAATGCCACGCCCATCATACGCTACAACGGGCTGAACGACTTTGTCATTCCCCTGAAGCGCAGATGCGACTGCGGCATCAACACCCCCCTGATAGAGAAAATAGGGGGAAGACGTGCAGACTCCATTACCCTTCCTGATGGAACCATAATCCCGCCTTCCGCCATTACGGGGATACCCGGGAAGGTGATGGAAAAATTCAATACAAACAAAATTCTTCAATTCCAGATTTTGCAGAGAAGTGCCGAGCATGTGGAGGTGCTGGTGGTAATTGATGAAGAATTGAGAAATGTCGGACCGACGGTGGATGAACTGTTCAGGGAACTGAGAAAAAAGTTTGAGGAGCGATTTAAAAACAAGATACAGGTGGACATAATGGAGGTGGAAAAAATCGAGAAGCCAGCAGACCTCGACACTCCGGCGCCTGTGGTGACATCCATGGTGCACCTGCCATAGCAAAAAGTTTTTCTGGCATGCAGTATTACCCTAGGGTATAAATGAAACCGAAAAGAGCGCTTATCAGTGTCTATGATAAGAGGGGACTGGTTGATTTTTGCCGGGCTCTAAGGGAAGAAGAGGTGATACTCTATGCCACTCCGGGGACAAAGAAATTCCTTGCGGAGCACGGGATACCGGCAAAGGATACCGAGGAGTATACCGGCTTTTCCGAATTGCTCGGCGGCAGGGTGAAAACACTTCACACCCACATCCATGCTGCCATTCTTGCCCGGGAGCAGGAACTGCCCAGCCTGAAAGAACGTGATGTCGAGCCAATTGATATGGTGGTGTGCAACTTTTACCCCCACCAGCTGGGAGTGGAGGAAATGGATATCGGGGGTCCCGCCATGACCAGGGCCGCTGCAAAAAACTGGCAGCGTGTGGTGATCATATCACACCCCGGACAGTACACCGCTGCCCGAAAGTACCTGAAGAAAGGATTTGACGAAGAGGTGCGAAAAAGGCTCGCACTTGAGGCACTTCAGAGAACCTCGTACTATGATGCCATGATTCTGAAGCAGTACGGCATGGAGTTTTCCGATGTGTTGTGCCTTCCCTTTCTCAAGAAACAAACTCTCAGGTACGGGGAGAATCCCCATCAGAGGGGAGCATTTTACGTGGAGGAAGGGGTGTCGCACCCCTGTATCGCCAGCGCCTTCAAAATGCAGGGAAAGGAGCTCTCCTACAACAACATTCTTGATGCACATCATGCCATGGAGTGCGTGATGGAGTTTGATGAGCCAGCTGCCGTGATTGTAAAGCATGCCACCCCCTCCGGTATTGCCTGCGGCGATACGGTGGAGGCGGCGTGGAAAGATGCCTTTGCCACCGATGTGTATTCTCCATTCGGGGGTGTGGTGGCTGTCAACCGGAAGGTGAGTGAAGAACTGGCCCGCGAAATGGCCACCATATTCCTCGAGGTGGTCATTGCCCCCTCGTTCAGCAGAGAGGCGCTCGCCATTTTCAAAAAGAAAAAGAATCTTCGATTACTCAAAATAAAGGGGCTGGGCCAGAAAAGACGTGAGGCGGGAGTGGAATTCCGGAGTGTGGGAGGTGGTTTGCTCATGCAGGAGAGAGATGTGAAGGAAATCACCCCTGATGAATGGCGCGTGGTGACGAAAAAGAGGCCAAGCAAAGGAGATATCCAGGCCATGGAATTTGCCATCAAATGTGTGCGGCACGTCAAGTCGAACTCAGTGGTTTTTGTCAAGGGAAAGAAAACGGTTGCCATAGGCGGGGGACAGACATCACGGGTGGATGCCACCTGGATAGCGGTTCACAAGGGGGGTGAAAGGATACGCCATTCCATCATGGCATCGGATGCCTTCTTTCCATTCAGGGACGCAGTTGATGTGGCCGCCAAGGCAGGTGTGAAGGCCATTGTCCAGCCTGGGGGCTCCATACGCGATGAAGAGGTCATTCAGGCAGCGGATGAACATGGCATAGTGATGGTATTCACCGGCCAGAGGTGCTTTCTTCACTGAAAAAAGCATGAAGTATACACCATCTCCTGTCACCCTTCATTTTTCGCCAGGATAGGAAAAATGAAACGGTGCATGTGCTCACCGGATGGGAAGAAGATGAGAATACCCCATTCACTGGTTGAATTGGGCACACTCAAAGAAGGATAAAGAAAAACAAGGGGTGCACATGTCATGGCAGGAACCTCCTTATCATCTTTCATTGGAATGCAAAATAAAAAATTTAAACAGATAATTTATTTAATTTCATGAGGAAACTGTATGCACTTGCTGCGGTGGGTGGCATCATTTTTCTCTACGGTATATCTCTCTTTTCCCACCCAGTGAAGGTGGAGCTGAATGCCATCTGGGAACATGAAGGGGAAGAAATAATCGCAGAAGGCATGGTGGAAAACCGCATGGGAAACGTGCTTGAAATAAGCGACGGAAAGGCCCGGGCATGCGTGTATTTTGAGGACAATGATGATATACACTACGGTGATGTGATCAGAGTCCGGGGCACGGTGGGGGATTACAGCAATTCTCTGGCAATATATGCCACGGATGTTGCGGTCATCAAAAGATGGGACAGAGACTGCATCTCCGTTTCATATCTCGCAGAAAACTATGATGCGTATGCGGGGTTGAATGTCAATGTCACCGGGTATGTGTACTCACTATCCCGCGATTATTTCTATCTTACCGACGAGTATTCCGAGTACAGAATGAAGGTGTATGCCAATGACACTTCTTTTCTTCAGGTATACGAAAACGTGTATGTGAAGGCCCTTTTTTCCTACAATCCGAAGAATGCCTGTTTCAGCCTGAATATATGCGAACCGTTCCACGGGGTTTTCCTCCATGACTGATTTCGTGATGGTCATCCTGTTTTCCCTTGCAGGCACGGGTCTTGGGGCAGTCACCGGACTCATCCCGGGGCTGCATACCAACAATGTTGCCCTGCTGCTTTTCATGATATCGGGAATTGCGGGTACACTCAATCTCTATTTTTGCATCATGATCGTTGCCGCGGCCATCTCCCACACCTTCCTGGACATCGTGCCCTCCACATTCATTGGCGCCCCCGAGGAAGATACAGCCCTTGTGGTACTCCCCGCACATTCCATGGTGCTTAAGGGAAGGGGATATGAGGCCGTATCTCTTTCTGCCCTCTCGAGTCTGGCGGCGGTGGCCATCTGCTTCGCCCTCCTCGTGCCCTTCTATGCGATTCTCCGGGGACCGGTGGGCCTTTACGGTATGATTGAAAATGCGGTGCCATGGATTCTCATCTGCATCTCGCTGATTGTCATCGTTACGAATAGATATCCCCTCAGGGCAGCCCTCGTGTTTTTGCTCTCCGGCATTTTCGGGATAATTGCACTGGATATCAATACATCCTTTCTTGTACAGTCGTCCCCCGTGTTCCCGGCACTCGCGGGACTTTTCGGTGCTTCCGCCCTTATCCATTCACAGCAGTGTGCTCTTCCAGAGCAGAACCTGCAGGAATGTTCCATAAGGCTCAGGAAAAGGGATATTGGGAGTGGTGCGCTCGCGGGAAGCTTTGTCTCCATTCTTCCCGGTGTCAGTTCTTCCATTGCGGCAACGCTGGTGCTATCGGTGAGAAGGGAGTGGCGGGACGAATCGGTGATTTCCATTCTCTCCGCCATCAACACATCGACGAACTTCTTCGTTCTTGCGGTGCTCTTCATGTTTCTCAAAGCACGCAGCGGATTCGCCCTTGTGATAAGGGAGCTGATTCACGTGAACTCATGGAAGGGGGCGATACTGCCCCATCCGTTCAATCTGTTTCTTGCGGGCGTGATTATTGCATCATGCGTGTCATACTACCTGACAAAGGGCGTGGGGAAATTCATCGCCAGAAACATCTCCCGGATATCCTATGACATGCTGCTGAAGGTATCGCTTCTGACAGTGGCGGCGATGGTGGTGGTATTCACCGGACCGCTTGGCCTGCTCATTTTCGGTGTGGCCACTGCCATAGGTCTTCTGTGCCTTGATCTGCACGTGCGGCGAAGCACCTGTATGGGGGTTCTGATCGTTCCCCTTATTCTCTGGTACTTCACGTAGCAATTTCAGGGGAATGAAGGGCCTCTCCAAAATCGCTATATATCCAGCCCTGTTTGATTATCAATGTCGCTGATGCATCCGGATGGAATGCAAATGCTGTGGATGTTCGGTGTTACTGCAGTGCTTATTTTGACAGGTGGTTTTGGAATTCAAAATCCGAATCAAACTGTCACCGGTTTACCTTTTATGCTGGATGAAACGGAGCTGGATATAACCATCATAAATCACACGTCAGCGCGTATCTGGAATGTGGGGGATTCCGTGGTGTCATCATTGTGAGTCATCTTGACCGGGTGTGTGGTTGATGTAATCGGGGTCAATGAAAGCGTTGTCGAATACTACGAGCATGAGGGAGTCATACTGGGCATCGGGCCGTTGCTGCGCATGGTGGTCGCCCGGGCCGACAATGCTCTCGAAGTTACGGAACGGAAGGTGGTGGGATTTCTCATCGGACATCTTGTACTGTTTCTCGATGATATGTACTGGTGTGCGGTATTAATTTAGATCCCTCCCTTTCCCTTTCAGCTCTCCTCTACGAACCGTTTTGCCTCATCCATGAACTCACCTATGTCTATGTTGTTCTTTCTGGCCACCACAAGGGCTGCAACCTCGGGATACACGTGCAATCGTTCCGCCATCCTTTGTATCTCCCCTCTCACCTTTTTTTCTCCCGTTCCCCCGTCATTCACTATTTTTGCACATATCCTGGTGAAAAGGTCTCCTTCCATTTCCCCCAGCATTTCCCTGTTAAATGTAAAGCCAAGAGGGATTTCCTCGCTTTTATGGTCGAAGGTAGGACGCAACTCGCCATTTTCCCGTTCCATCAGATTTTCTTCGATCGCCTTCTCTATTACCTTCAAGCCCTCTCCGGGGGTGAGCCAGCCGAGCTCAAAGGAGAGCAACATGTAAAAATCCTTTTCCTTCATCTTCTCCTTTCCGCTCCGCTGAAATACGAACGCCACCAGTGTTTTCAACTCGTTCATTTCTTGACCCTCCGCACCACTTCTGCATCGGTGTCTATTTTCCACATTTCAACGGTATTGCCGGAGGGCTGTCCGCTTTCCAGAATCACACCCCTGAACCGGTATTCCCTTGCTTTCCTTGCGGCATTTTTTGCATCGTCGTCGCGGAGAAAAATCTCCGATTCGCACATATCCCGCAATTCCGCAAGGTGCCTCTCCTCCATGACCCACACCGTGAGCCGTTCCACACCGCTCACGATGATGTCCATCACGTCCTCCACGTATCTCGGAAAGGCGTCCACCCACACGGAACCCCGTACCTTTTTATACAGCTCAAGATTCGGCTCATTTCTCTTATACCCGTCCAGATCAAGTGCATACACCATCTCATATGTTTTTACCAGTTCCTGAAGCTTTTCCACCGCTTTTTTCCCTCTCCAGACGGTATTATTCCTCCGTATTTTCCCTCCTTTCACCTTTATGAACGGATATTCATCCATTACTCCAAAATCACAGGTGGCATTAAAAGTTTTGTCAACACGTTTTTATAGCGATTTATCATTTATAAAAGAATGGAGCTTAAGAGTATAAAAGGGATTGGCATCGTTTATGAGAAAAAATTGAATGAGGCGGGAATTGAAACCGCGGAAGACCTTGTGCTTGCTGATCTGAAAGAGGTGAGCGAGAGAACGGGCATATCGGTAAACCGGCTCAGGGAGTGGAAAAAGAAGGGGCGTAAGGTGATACCGCGCAAGAAGGCAATTGTGAGGGAGGATGTGGCAAAGATAGCAACCATAGAGATAACAGACAGTGTAGCAAAGGTGACAATAAAAGGAGTGCCCCATGAAAATATACCGGTGTACCGCGGGAGATTCGAAGATGTCAGGGCTGAAATGGTGAAAAGGGAAATGGCAGTCCATCTGGGCACAAAAGCAACCCTCTGGTTCAATCAGCAGTGGTATGAAAATGTGCCGTATTCAGTCAAAAGCAGGCCCCAAAAGGAAGAGAAGGTACCTGAAAGGAGCTTTTTTGAAAAACTGAAGGAATGGTGGCGGAAATGATACGTATCAGGTGGTGGGGCCATGCCTGCTTTGAAATATCAAATGGCAAGGTCATTGTCATTGACCCCCACGACGGCATTTCCATCGGTATCCCTCCCCCGAAAACCAAGGCAGATGTCATCCTTGTTACGCACGAGCATTTTGACCACAACCAGACAAGAATCGTCGAAAAGGAGGGAAGCGTGGTGGTGCGGGGAGAAAAAACGGTGAACGGTCTCTCCGTAAGGGCACTCACCGCATATCATGATAAGGAAGGTGGCGCCCGGCGGGGGGAAACCACCATTTTCATATTTGAATATGGAGGGGTCACCTTCTGCCATCTGGGAGACCTTGGTCACATGCTCGATGATGATCTCATTGAAAGGATAGGCGATGTGGACATTCTTTTTATTCCGGTCGGCGGGGTTTTCACCATCAATGCACAGGAAGCACGAAGGCTGTGCGAACGTATGCGAACGAGGGTGATTGTTCCCATGCACTATAAAATAGAGGGGCTTGCCCTTCCGATAGAGAACATCGATGCATTTATTGATGCGATTGGATATGAAATCAGGTACGTGGCCAATGAAATAGACATTGATACGGAGGATTTTTCCACAGAAAAGGAAGTGTGGGTGTTCAGCCTATAACCGGTCGATTTCCTTCTCTATCTGCGTCACGTCCTTTTCAAGGGCAAGGTGTTCCAGCAGCAGATCATCTTCACAGGAGATTTCCCCTCCAGTTTCTCCGATGATCTCATCAACCTTTTGCTCGATGGCCGCAATATTCACCCTTTCGATGGTTTCGCCTTTCCCCTTGAAAATAAGTGCAATGCCGCACCCCGGGCAGTGCCCGGTTACCTCATCATGAACGATAAACTCTTTTTTGCAGTTTGGACAGACCGCAAGCATGAGAGTTAAAATGAACATCACTATTTAGTTTTTCCTTTGCTGCCCCAAAGAAGGGAGATGGTATGATGGGCATGAATGAAAGTTATGCAATCTTTTTGAGGCGAGCATGACCGGAAAACAGACCATTTCACGTCTTGCTCGGGCTACAGGCGGGAGAGCCAGCATGCGAGCGGTGAAAGATAGACATAATGTGTGTATATGTTCCCTCTCCGTCATCTCATTGTCCAGAATCAGAGAGAAATAAAAAAAGGGAAAGAGGTTATGGAGGCGGCAGT
>QMSU01000046.1 GCA_003650975.1 Thermoplasmata archaeon | reverse complement strand
TTTTTCACCCTTTTCTCGATATGTGTATCCTGAATATGTGAAAGTTTTTTTCGTGTCTCCTCCATTGCCTCCTGAACACCTCTGATTTTCTCCCTCATTTTTTTGCTCATCTCGTATTTCTGCCGGGCGTTTTCGTGAACACTTTTGGTGAGATCGATTTCAACGGTAACGGTTTCCGTGCCGTCCGGGAGTTCCACCAGCGCCTTCGGGTATTTCAACTTCCTTGGCGGTATATCCCCCTTCAGCACCCCCTCAATCAGCCCGTAGTTCACAAACAGCGCATCTCCTTCCTTTCTATACCGCTCTTCTTCCTCAATGAACTGCTTGAGGGCCTCCTCCTGCTGCCGGAGCTGGCGCAAAATCTTTTCTTTTTTTTCAGTGAGATGCTCCCGGGATTCCGCATCTTCCCCCTTTTTTATGACCCGGTGATAGTATTCATCATATGCCTCATTCACTGAGGAGAACGTCTCTTTCTCAAGGTGCTCGTACATGGTGAAGGTGAGGGGCACCACATCTATTTCCTTCCCGTTCTCTTTCACTATCATGGGAGTAAACCGGGCTTCCCTGATATCTTCGAGTATTTCCACCGCCGCCCTGTACAGTTTTCCCATGGATTCCTCATCAATGTCCTCCCCCGGTTTTTCCTTTTCAATTCCCGCCCTCACACATATCTCTTCGGCCCACTTTCCCGGTATGCCGAGGGCAATGATTCCCCGAACCACTTCACCGCTCTTTTTTACTTCCAGGGTGAACTGTTCGAATGTCATGCCATAGGGATTCTTTGTGGCGGGAGGGAACTGGTACCGTTCCCCTCTTTTTATCATACGGTGTGCCCATCTCTGGTGATACAGCGGCGAGATGATGGTGTCCTCCTCATCAACCAGGAGTACGTTTCCCTTTGGAAGCAGTTCAACAATGAGTCGATATAATCTTTCCTTCTGTATTTCAAAAATGATGATGCGGTCGCAATCATACTGATATATGCGGGCAATTCTTCCATTCCCTATGTATTTCCTCATGGTCATGGCAAATGTGGGAGGATGTGTTGTGCTTTCCCGTCTGTGGGCACTCATGCATAGCCATGCACCGTTTTTCAGCAGGATTTCCTTTGTGCCTTCCCCCTTCAGTCTCAAAAATATCTCATCGCCATCCTGGTACACCTTGTCGACATGGGAGCCTGCAAGCCCGGAAAGCTCGTGCACAATTGCCGAAATATCAAATACATCCAGAACTTCTTTCACAGTCTATATTTTTAACTCCTTATAAATTAATTTCCACCCTTTACTCACCATCCATGTTTCGTATCACTTCCTCTGCCATTTCGAGCGTGGTGGCATTGCCCCCCATATCATAGGTTCTCACCTTTTCCTCCCTGATGGTTTGTGCGATGCCGTGTTCAAGTCGTGCGGCCAGTTTCCGCTCCCCAAGCCAGTCAAGCATCATTTTTACAGAGAGCAACATGGCGGTGGGGTTCACCACATATTTGCCGGCGTATTTTGGCGCGGAGCCGTGGGTCGGTTCAAAGATGGCATAGTCATCACCGATATTGCCACTGCAGGCAAAGCCGAGACCGCCCACCAGCTGTGCCGCAAGGTCTGATACGATGTCGCCGAACATATTTGATGTGACCAGCACATCGTAGTCCTGCGGGTTCTTCACAAGCCACATGGCCATGGCATCAATATTTGCCTCACCATATTCAATGCCGGGATACTCTTCCTTCAGTTTCCGTGCCTCCTCAATCATCATTCCGGAAGTTTCCCTGATCACATTGGGTTTTTCAACCACGGTGACACCTTTCCTCTCATTTTCTTTTGCATAGAGAAACGCCTTTTTCAGTATCCTGTGGCAGCCCTCCCTCGTGAATATTCTGAGAGAAACGGCGATTTCATCCGACGGCACATCACTGAACTTCTGCATTTTTGGATGAATTTCCAGCGCCTTTCTCACCTCCTCCGGGAGGGGGCGGAACTCCACCCCAGAGTAGAGTCCCTGGGTATTTTCCCTGAACACCACGAGGTCAATGTCATCCCGGTAATTCAGCGGATTTCCTTCATATGCCTTGCACGGACGCACATTGGCGTACAAATCGAAGAGTTGCCTCAGTTTCACGATGGGGCTGTAGTATTCAACCTTGCCCTTTAAATAAGGCGGCAATTCCTCCTGCGCCTCCTTTTTTGGCTTCGAGGTGATGGCACCGAACAATGCACAGTCCGTCTCCCTGAGAAGCTGGATGGTCCTTTCCGGAACCGGATTGCCCTCCTTCCGCCAGAACTCCCACCCTATATCGCCCTCAATATACTCTGCGGACAGCTCGAGTGAATTCAGTACGATGCGCGCCGCCTCCATCACATCCTTTCCGATGCCATCCCCTGGCAATATGGCAATTTTATATTTCATTGAGAGAGAAATGGAAATCAATTTAAAATATTTGCTGGGAGCGAGAAGAATGCAATAACCTTTAAATATCCATATAATCATTTCTTAATGATTGCAATGGACGAGATATATGGAATAGAGGAATTTAAGGCAAATTTTAAAACGATGATCGATGAGATTGATGCAATTGCCAAGGGCTCCTACAAAGAGCAGGAGGCGCTCGAGAAATTAAGGAGATTATTTTCAGAGGAGCAGATCAACAGGTGGGAGGAGCTCACCGATATGATGCGGCGGAAGGCCCAGGAGTCTGAGGAGCGGGCGCTGGCGGCCCTGCAGGAGGCGGAAAGATACAAAAACGAGCTGGAAAAGGAGAAAACACGGCTGGAGAAACTCTGGGATGCGTATAAAAGACAGGAGGACGAGGTGTCACAGCACCTGAGAGAAAGGGAGGAACTCAGTGCGCTGGTGGATGAAAAGGAGGGTGAAATTCAGGAATTGCAGCGACAGATGGAAGAGATGGGAGAACTCAGGGAAAAACAGAACATGCTCGATGTGCTGAGAAAGGAACTGGAGGAAAAGAGAAAGGAAACGGAAGAGCTCAGAATTGAGCTGGTGAAGGAACGGGAGAGAACCAGCAGCCTTGAAAAGGAAGTGGAGGAATTGAAATCGTACATCCCGTATAAAAAACAGGCAGAGGAACTGGCAAACCGGGTGAAGGAACTGGAGCCGCTCAAGGACCTGATTAAGATTAAGGAGCATTTTAACGAAATTCAGGAGAAATACAGAAAGGAGCAGGAACGCCTCGCCAAACTTTTCAAAAAATATGAGGAAATATCAAGGGAGTATGAGGAAGCAAAGGAGAAACTGGACCGGTGGGAGTCATGGTATGCCGAGAACAGAGAATTCATAGAGTCGGCGGCCACCGCATTCAGCAAATTCAAACTGCCCGATTGATCCGCTACGACTTTTCCAGATCCTCCCCGCCATAAAATACGTGCTGTATGAAGGTGTACAGGTCTTCCATTCCCTCAAGTGTTTCTGAGGAGAGAGGTATGAGCCGGGTGTGGCTCCCCATCTCCCTTATCACATTGATGAGCTTTTCACCCATCTGCGCATGGAGAGAATTTCTCTGCATGAGTTCCTCATAGAGCACATCCGGGTTTTTTCCCCATTCCATTATCATCTCAAGCGTCTGTTTTTCAATTATATCCACCTTCGGGAGAATGTTGACAAGGGGAACTTCAAGCTTAAACTGCGTGACCGCGGAGAGCATGAGCTGGGAAACAAAATGCGCCGGGGTGGTGGAAAGTGCCGGGTCTATCAGAAAACCGAGAAGTGAATTGTTCCTTCCGAGATGGTCCATCAGCACCTTTCCCGCGCTCCTGAATGCAAACAGTTCCAGCTGGCCGGGGGTATCAAACAGCACGTAATCGGCACGGTATTCTCCCAGGCGCTCCTCAATCTCCGATACATTGAGGGCGATCATGTCGGCACAGGCAATTTGAGCGCCGTTTGGACCGAGGCCGTACTCCTTCATGACCTCCTCGAGAATAATCCACTCCCTCACATCGATTTCCGGGTCATACGGTATATGCCTCACTCCCGGGTCGAGGTTCACTGTTATGACATTGTATCTGTGCCTTCTGCACCATTCATCAAAGGCTGCGGTGAGCATGCTCTTTCCAGAGCCCGCCGTACCCACGAAATAGACATATGCCATCTCCTCCATTTCATCCCCTGAGCATCGCCATATGTGAAATTCTCCTTTCCAGCAATTCCTGTGTGCCTATGTCATGCCGGATAAAAATGTCTCCGCTGACATGCTGCAGGCACCTTTCGCAGATGATCTCCGCCTCCGTTATCTCATCGGCAATTCCCACCACCGCAAGGCTTCTCGAGGTGGTGGTGTAAATTTTCCCGTTCTCCTCGTTTACCGATGCATAGAAGAGAAGGCCGCCTGCCCTCTGTATCGCCTCCTCGTCCACCCTGATTTCCTTTCCTGCCTCCGACTTCACACCATATCCCTGGGGCACCACGTATTTGCAGACCGTGCTTTTTTTGTCAAAGGCAATGCGCTTTCTGCTCAGACTCCCCTCCACCATGGCCATGCATATGTCGACAAAATTCGTCTTGAGCAGCGGCAGCACATTCATGGCCTCCGGGTCGCCAAACCGTGCATTGATTTCCACCACCTTCACGCCATCCCCTGTGAGCATGAACTGTCCATAAATGGTTCCTCTGTACTCCCTTCCCTCCCTTTTCAGCGCCTCTATTATTTTCTGGAGTATGGTGGCCGCCTCCTCATAATCAGACGGCTGCATGAATGGGAGAAGACCGCTCCTGTGGCTGTAAGAACCCATTCCCCCCGTATTGGGTCCGCGGTCGCCGGGAAGGAGCCTCTTGTGGTCCTGCACCGAGGGCATGGGATAGATGGTGGAGCCATCGCAGAATGCCTGAAGCGTGAATTCCTCTCCGACAATTTTTTCCTCTATCAGCACCTTATGCGCCCCTCCGATTTCCCTTTCAATCACTTCCCCTGCATACGCCACCGCCTCGCGTATGGTATGAAAATGGTCGCCGGCAAGTTTCACTCCCTTTCCGCCGGTGAGTCCGAGAGGTTTTACCGCCACCTCCCCGTCGAGCATCTCGATGAATTCCTGGGCCATATCAACGCTGGAAAATGCCCTGCACCTCACATTCCCCGGGATGCTGTGTTTCTCCATGAGGGATCTCATGAATTCCTTGTTGGTTTCAATCTCCGCCGCCGCTTTTGTGGGGGATGCAACCGGTATGCTGTGTTTCTGGAGGGCATCTGCCACGCCTGCCTCCTCCGGGGCCTCCGGCCCTATGACCACCAGGTCTATTTTTTTATCCAGCGCGTAGGAGAGAACCTTTTCGACATCCCTTTCATCATGCAGCATGTAATCCTTTGCCATCCTTTTTATCCCGGGGTTCGCATTTTTCATAAAGGAGTAAAGCTCTGCATCACTTTCGGATATTGCATTGCAAATGGCATGTTCTCGAGCACCTCCGCCTACAACCAAAACACGCATTAAAATGGTATAGTAAAAAAGATAATAAATGTTTACCCCAGATTGTTTTAACTGCCCACCTGCTGGAAAATATCACATGGACTGCGGATCATTCGAGTACCACAAATTCTTCCGTCGTCCCCTTCTTCAGCACTGCCATGATGTGATGTGCGGCCTTTTTTACCAGAGGAGACATCTCCCCTCGCATGTGCCCTGGCTGCACACCGATCAGGTACACATGGGCATGCGTGGCCATTTCAATATGAGAGATGAGCACCGAGAGCGGCAGTGAATGGGTGGAAAAGGAGGCCGCCCCCATGCGCTCCTTGGGGATTATCCGTATCGCCCCCGCCTCCAGTCCCATGTCAGCTGCATCCACAATGACCACGATCTCAGGCGTGCTGGCCATCACCTTCCCGATGTAATTTTCAGGGGCGGTACCGCACTCTATGACAGCCCACCCTTCATGGTGAAAGTGGCGCGCCACATATACCCCCACGCCATCATCACCATGCAATTCATTTCCCACACCGAGCAGTACATTCACAGATACTATAGAAAAAGCCATTTATAAATATGTCATATAGTACCATGAATGCAGCGGAATGCTCATGGAAGGAAATCGCTTCCATGCCCAAGGACACCTTATTTTTCATCTCCATCGGCCCGCTGGAGGCGCACGGCCCCCACCTGCCGGTGGCAACCGATTTTTTCATCGCACGGGCAATCGAGGAAAAAACAGTGGCCTCCCTGAGAGAGCGGGACATACCGTGTGTGTCGCTCCCCCCTCTTCCTCTCGGGTCGTGCCGGTATCTGGAGGGGTTTCCGGGTACCGTTTCTGTGGAATGGAAGGCGGTGTACCGTGTGCTGCTCGATATCTTCAAATCATTTGGAACCCATGGGTTCACCCGTTTCATGGTGATAAATTTCCACATGGATCTGTGGCATGTGAAGGCCATCCACAGGGCCATAAAAAAAGCCCGGAGATGGAATGTGATTGCCTGCGAACCCCTTGCCCCCTATTACTTCAGGAAGGAGCTTTTTGAGGAGCGGGAGGGAGAGGTGCATGCCGATGTGAAGGAAACTTCCATCATGCTTCATCTGTTTCCGGAAATGGTCAGGGATTACCACATGGAACCCTTTCATGTGGATTTCACGCTTCTCAACTCACTGAAAAAATTCAGAGAACTGGGAGCGCACGATGCCTACATCGGGAGTCCCGGGGAGGCAGATGCCGAATACGGAGAGCGGCTGTTCAACACTGCGGTGGAGAAATGCATTGATGCGGCATACCGGTTGAAAAGGGGGGAAACCGTGGAACTACCGGAGAAAATGAAAGTACTGCTACGAATATGAGCAGGCGGGGAAATGAAAGCTGGAACTGAAGCATCATTCTCGTCCTTCACTGTGTAAAACTGGTTGAACTATCGGTAATGCATACGTACATCTCTTCTTCATTTTTGCAGCGGCAATATTTTTTAATACATCCGGCATTATGACATATGAAACTGCAGGTAGTGTGTGTAATGTTGCTTCTTGTGAGCCCGGTTGTCGGGATTTTAAATGTACCGGAAGAGAGCGGGAGAGCAGCCGTTGAGAATCTCTCATATGATAACTTTTCTGTGGAGGAAGATGGTGCCTATGCCACCATTGCTCTGGAGGGATGCACATATATGCACCGGGAGGGCTTCCCCATGCTCCCCTACTATACAAAGACCTACACCTTCCCCGCGGGAACAAAGATTCAGGATGTTACCGTGATACCGCAGGGTGTGACACACCTCACCCTCTCCAGAAAGATAGCACCGGCCCCGCCTGCGGTTCCCCTGAACATGCAGCCGGTGTCGGTTGAGGTGAAGGAGGGACCGGTATATCATCAGAATGAATTTTATCCGCAGGAGTGGT
>QMSU01000045.1 GCA_003650975.1 Thermoplasmata archaeon | reverse complement strand
CCGGTCCACCTGTTAACAGTCATCAGGGAATATTTAAATATGCCGTTTTTTTGTTTTTTTTGTGAGAGAAATGAAAAAAGAATTATTAACTGTTGGCGTGGTGTTGGTGATGACCACCTCTCTTTTTGCAGCGGCGGTCGATGTGAACGCAATTGGAGATAAGGAAAATAATAGAAGCTGGCCTCCAAGCCATTACGATGTGGCGTTTTTGCCCAGGGTCAACGTGGTGCACCTTGATGACAGCAATTTCAGCACCCAGTATCATTTTCTGGCGGGCATCCCCATGAGTGTCTTCCATTATTCAGGTACTGTATACCAGTCCCTGCTCATATCGGATGACATTGACAATCCAGCCGATAAAACCACTGACTATATGGTGGATGACTGGGCAGCCTATCTGGACGATTGGGGAGGTGCACAGCACATCAACTTTATTGGAGAGATTTCCGATACCAAAAAGAATGAAATCCTGTCCACGTATAATGTGAGCTGGGAACAGGTGTCAAACATCACAGGGGACCCCGTTTCAGTGGCAAATCAGATAGCACTGCATGACTGGAAATCCTCTGATACCGTGGTCATTGCGCCATATGTGACAGCTCCTTCAGAGGGAGATATCGAGAGCATTTCAAATGCAGCGGTTATCGCCTCCCTGTACAATGCTCCCCTCCTCTTTACACACACCTCATCCCTTTCATCGGAAACATTGAATGTGATTGACAAACTGAATGCGGTTTCTGCAATCCTTGTTGAAGTAAATGATTCAATGGATGCCGCCATAAACTCCCAGCTTCAGTCGGCCGGCGTCTCCGTAAGTGATGATTTAACAAGCGAAACGATGGTAGTTTCCAAGATAAGAAGTGTGACAGGCCGCTCAACACTCTGCGCAATTCTCAGGAACTGGCAGAACCTCCCTGCTTCATTATCTGGGGCGCGGTACGGAGGATATGTGCTGTTTCTTCCCGATTCCATCACGGCGATGGCGGAGAGAACAAAGGATATCATCGAGAATATGCGGCTATCATACTACAAGCTTGAAAAACCGGAAAAACTGCCGGATGGGTATAAAAGCGGAGAGGAAACCATTGCACAGAATTTTTACAACTGGCTTGATACCGTTGGAGGCAACGATTCAGATGACCTTGAAACAGTCATCACCTTCAGCACACAGCCCTACTATGACTCCACAAATGGTTTTTCGGTTACCTTTGATAGGGCCATCAGCGGCGACCCCTCTGACCTCACCAACCCGGGTGCAGTTACCGGGAGAATGCCTCTGCACTATCTGGGCAACATCGCCCTTGCAAACAGGGACGGTATGTATCGGGCAACCATTTTCTCCAACCCACGTCCGTATCACGTGACACTGGCAATGAATGCATATGAGGTATGGCACGCTGTGGGTACAGGTGTTGATAAGTGGGGAGAAAACCATGTGGTCAACGAGATATTCGGCTACCCCTACAGGGGATGGTGTACGGACAATGGCAACTTCCCGTGGCAGGACATACATAACAACACTCCCGACCTCTCACCCATACTTCCTCCCGGACCCGGGGATGGACCGGATTGTGACCCGGGGCAATTCGCTTCTTTCAACGAATTTTATGAAGCCCATTTTCATTCCGGTGCCTATGCTGGCTCCGGCAGCCATCCGGCACAACCCAGCGTTCCGAACATAGGGTTCGTGAGCGACATAAATGCGGGATCTGCCTTTCTCTACTTCAGCTGTCACGGCGGGGGAACCTCCATAGCGGTACGGGATACCGATAACGGGGTGGCACAGGACCCGAGCGATATGGTGCCATGGGGGGATGACTACTGGCCCTCCACAGATGGGAGGGTATACGATGGCAGCGGAGGAGGCAGTTACAGCCAGACGGACCTTGATGCCGATCTGAACAACGTCCATGGCTCCATGACCGCATACAATGCATGCATGATGGCAAACGGGAAGATGAATGAGGTTCTGCTGGAACACGGGGGTTCCGCATCATTTGGAAGCTATACCAGTGTCTCATTTGTGGGTTCAGGATGGTGGTGGAACCTCTTCGTCCACCTTATAACCCATGAAAATTACACCATAGGAGAAGCTGCAACGTATGCCACCGCGCGGGTGGCGGAGCTGTACACGCCGGGAGCAAATAACGGACCAGGGAATGTTGACGACACCCTGCAGTATGTGGTCTATGGTGACCCGAATGTGCATTTTGTACAGCCCGACTGGACATCCCCAGAGCCCCTGGCAATAAACGTCAACTATGGCGGGCACCAGCCGGATAAGCCGCCCCACTCCTTTATTGTGACCATAAACCCGGATGAAATACCAATTGGAGTGACATCGACGGTACAGGTGAACGTGAAGGATGCCGACACCCTCCTGCCGCTCATAGCCAATGTGAGTATTTCTGGATGGGGTGTGAGCGATGGCGGGCAGACCAATGCAGGAGGCAATGTAAGTTTTGTCATCACGCCGCCCTATGGGGAAAATCTCACGCTGACCGTGGAAAAGGAGGATTACGATACATATGAGGGAATAATTACGGTAACGGGTGGGCTCGCGCTGAGCGGCACCATCACCGCCTCTGTGCCCAGTCTTGGAGTGCAGGGGGTTCTTGCCCCCTCGATAGAGGGGATGATAAACGGAACATCCCCCACATCCTCATTTACCCTTGCAGCAAAGGGATGCGGCATTGACATGAGTGTCAATACCACCACCGGGAGTGCCAGCATGATGGTCACACCCGCATCTGTGGGAACTGTGCATGCCGCCCTCCTGAAAGGAGGATACCGCGTGATGCCGCAGGATATATCGGTGCTCGTTCTTCACCTCGGAATAAGTTATTCCCCGCCGTCCCTTGTGGTAAATCAGGAGCAGACGGTGAATGTGACGGTGAACTGCACAGAATCTGGAACACTCATAGAGGGAGCGACGGTCACCATCAGCGGGTGCGGCATGAATGAAACGAATGTGACCGATGCGAATGGCATGACACGGCTCACGGTCACTCCCCTGGTGAACGGGTATGCAACCATCACCGTTCAGCGGTCTGGATTTGCAGATGAAGAAACAAGCATACTGGTGACAAAGGCAAATATGACCGTTGAAACCATCGGGGAAATGCAGGTAAATCAGCAGCTCCCCGTCACGGTATATGTCAACAACTCCTTTACCGGAGAACCAATTGATAACGCCACCGTCTCAATTTCAGGATGCGGAATCGGTATCACCAACTATGTGGAAACCGGCTCTCTTGCAGATGGAGAACACTCCTATTTTGATGTGATAGTGGGTGACGGCGCAACATATCTCTCCGGAAATCTCGTGTGGGATGGCTCTGCCGATATAGATATGAAACTGTACGACCCGAATGGAAATCTGGTGGACTCGTCAACATCCACCACTCCTGGAGAATTTGTGGAGGCAACCAATCCCGAGGCAGGAACCTGGCAGATAGATGTGTACAGTTACAGCGGCTCAACCCCCTCATTCACACTCAATATCACCATTGAATATGGCACAGGGGTAAGCGGTGTGACGGAGAACGGCTCCGTGACGCTCGTGATACAGCCCACATCAACCGGCACCATGGTGGTCACTGCTGCAAAGATAGGATACAACAATGGTGGAACCACAATAAATGTGGTCACCGGCCCCACAGGAAACATGGAAGGCATTATCATCGATTCGACAACAACTGCACCACTGGAAAACGTGACGGTGGAATGCTACAATTCCAGTGTCAATCCGCAGGAAAATGACCCCGCCTTTGCCACCGCAACCAATGCCAGTGGCCATTACCTCCTTTCCAGCATGCCTGCGGGAGAATACACGGTGTGTGCGTGGAAATTCGGATATGAACCCCATTCGGGAGTGGCTGAAATTTACGAGAATGATACCACGTTCTACAATATAACACTCCTGCCCGCCCAGACCTACGTCGTGCAGGGGAATGTCACCGATTCGAATACAGGTGCCCTTCTGTGGGCAAACATCACCGTTTACAGAGAGGATACGGGGGCAGAGGTGACAAGCGTGGGGGCTCCCACCGGCCATTATACGCTGAATCTCATACCATATACCTACATATTCAAGGTGGAGGCCGCACAGCACCTCACCCTCCAGGAAACCCTTCAGATTACCGGTAATACCGTTCATGATTTTGAGCTGATGCCCGCCCTGTTTCTTGATACGGTGGAATCTGGTGAGAATGGATGGACACACAGTGCGGCATCCGGGCCCGATCTGTGGCATATCACCGAGAGGGACTCCCACAGTTCCAGTCATTCATGGTACTGCGGATATGAAACCGGAGAATATGATGACAGCATGGACGACTCACTCATGACACCTCTGTTCAACCTGACAAACTACCAGTCCGCCACGCTCACCTTCTGGCATAAATATGATTTTGAGGGAGCAACCAACCCATATGATGGTTCAGATGTCGAGATTTCCGTTGATGGGGGCGCATGGGAACAGCTGTTTCCGGTGGGATGGTATGACGACTATATCTATGGAAGTGGCAATGCTGCCTTTCCTTCAGGAACAGCGGTGTATGCACACAGCAGCAACGGCTGGAAGGAAGCTGAGTTTGATTTAACAGACTATGCCGGAAGCGACAACGTGAGGATACGGTTCAGGTTCGGAAGCGACGGTTCTGTGCACAGTTATGAAGGATGGTACATCGACGACATTGCCATATATGGAGAAATTGCTGCCCCGCTGCCTGACCTGACCATTGCGGAGATATCATTTTCTGATAACGAACCGTGGGCCGGAGATACCATCTTCATCAATGCCACCGTTGCGAATAACGGTAATAAAAATGCATCCAATGTGACGGTGAGATTCACCGATGTGACTCTGGAATCGGAACTCATAATCGGGAATGTGACCATAGGTTCCCTTGCATATGGAACCCAGGATATTGCATCCATCCCGTGGCAAGCGGTGGGAGGATACCATATCATAAAGGTGGAGGCAGATCCAGATGGGGAAATTGAGGAATTCTATGAAAACAACAATGTCCTGACAAAGGAAATAACCGTTTCATCGGGCAATATCCCTCCGGCATGTGAAATCACGGCACCTCCAGCTTATTCGGCCGTTAATGGCACGGTCACCATATCGGGAACGGCGTCTGATGCAGACGGTACAGTGCAGTCAGTATATGTGAAAATTGGAGAAGAGAACTGGCAGGTGGCCAATGGCACCACCGCATGGAATCTCGAATGGGATACTGCCGGAATGGCAAATGGTTTCTATGACATCTCCGCCTACTCATATGATGGGGAAGATATCTCTCCGGTGGATTCTATCGTCGTTACCGTGGACAACTGTGCGGGGAACTACTATATTCAGTGGAGCCACAATTACGGAAGCAGCATCTCTGATGCAAGGTATCAGGGCCCGCAACCAATAGGCGATGCAGACAACGACGGTCTGAACGAGCTGCTCATCGGTGGGAGAGACGGGGAATTGCATGTCATGAAATGGAATGCCGGCACATCCACCTACGAGGAACAGGCACTCTTAACCGAACCCGGCGGCTCCGGCGACAATCCCGGTGGATTTGCCATAGGGGATGTGGATAATGACGGACTTAATGAGATAGCAGTGGCCTGGGACTACCACTTCTCGGCATTTGAATGGAATGGTGCTGCATATGTGCAGATTGGTACCACATGGGTGGGAGATGGAACCGATAACACCTATGACTGTTTCATCGGGGATTTTGATGATGATGGTAACAACGAGGTGGTGCTCGCTGATGACCCCTACAGCGGAAATCCTGAAATCACCGTGCTCTCATGGAGCAACAGCAAGGGAGATTTTGTGGAAAAGGCTTACTGGGATTATCCGGGAACCGCCACTACCCCAATGGCGTGGGTGGCAGATGTGGATAATGACGGAAGCAATGAGATAATATGTGTGCCCGGATATGACCTGGTTGTCCTCGACTGGAATGGGGCCTCATTTACTGCAACAACAGTGGACACCTTCTCGTATGAAACATATGCATGCGTATGTGGTGATGCAAACGGCAACGGAATACCCGAAATTGCGGTGGGGCTCCACTCACCGGATGGTTATATCTACGAATGGAATGGTGCTTTATACGAAAACATATGGAGTGCCACATGGCCAGGCGAGGAGGCTGTTATTGAGGCGGTGGCCATTGGAGACACTGATGATGATGGATACGCGGAAGTGGGATTTGGCACGGATCTGGTCCATCTTGTCCAGTGGAACGGAACCACCTATGTGGAAGAGGCCACTCTCCCGACTGCTGGGATGCTGGCACCACTGGCAATCGGCGACTGCGATAATGACGGGAAAAACGAGATCAATGCGGGAAATGTGGATGACGCCCCATATATGGAATGGGTATTCAAATACAGACTCGACAACCCGCCAACGTGCAATATCACCTACCCGGTAAACGGAACAACTGTGAGCGGGACGGTGAATCTCACCGGTAACGCATTTGATGCTGACAATGACTCACTGAACATCTTCGTCAGAATAGACAGTGGCGAGTGGACGGAGGCGGCCACAGGAAAGGGCAGGGCTTCATGGACATATGAAATAAATACCTCCCAGATGGAAACAGGTCTCCATACCATATATGCCGGTTCCTTTGACGGACAGCGATACTCCATCATATCGCATGTTGATGTATTCGTTTCAAATGGAGTGGCAATCACCATCCACCTCTATACGGGCTGGAATCTCATCACCGTACCCGTGGAAAACAGCTACAATGCCTCAGATCTTGCTGCGCTCATCCCTGGATGCACCATGCTTGCCTGGTGGAACGCCGCATCTGGCACCTATACCACCTTCATTGTGGGCATCACTCCGCCCGGCTCACCTTGGGATTTCGCCATTGATGACGGTATCGGCTACTATGTGAAGGTATCAAATGACACCGTGCTCTCACTCAACGGCACCTCCCTCGGTAATGTGAGTGTGTCACTATATCCCGGATGGAATACCATCGGCTGGTGGAAGGATGTGCCAACGACTGCATCATCACTTGCGGGAAACATCAGCAGTTGCACCATGCTTGCCATGTGGGATGCTGAAACCGGTACCTATACCACATTCATTGTGGGCATCACTCCGCCCGGTTCACCGTGGGACTTTACCGTTGAGCGGGGAATGGGCATATTCGCGAAGGTGACATCAGGCAGCGTCTGGCACGGCGAGGGATAACCCTCCCCCTTTTTCCCAATACTTTTATAATCCTTTTCTGTTTATCTGCTCCATGAACACAGTGCAAAAAACCGTATTTTTGCTTATTGTGCTCGG
>QMSU01000044.1 GCA_003650975.1 Thermoplasmata archaeon | reverse complement strand
TGGAGGATGTCTTCCTCAACCTCACCGGAGCCCGACTAAGGGAGGAGGAAACATGAACCCGAAAATCATTGTGACGGATTTTGTGGCAAACGTGAAAATGTATTTGAGGAGCAAGGGCACTCTTTTCTGGTCGTTTGCCTTTCCTGTTCTCCTCATACTCCTGTTCGGTGCCATCTTCTCCGGAGGAGGTGGAAGTTACGCACTCTACGTGAAAAACTATGACTATGAAAACGGAGTATTCATCGCCCAGATGATGGAAAACAACACCGACATGGGAGTTGAACTGGGCAATTTCACCAATTTCTACGATGCCGTCTACCACATGTTCAACAGCACCAACATCACCACCATACGGGTGATTGGTGACGAGGATGCCGCGAATGAGGAGGAACTCCACCAGTATATTGAGAAGCACAAGGGAAAAATAAAGGCACTGATGATAATCCCCGAAAACTACGCCCTCTCGCTGGGGCTTGCCATTGCGCAGCACAATGCCTCCCTTGCAGAGAACATCACACTCATGCTGGATCCGAGCGACACCCAGGGGAACAATGTCATCCTCTCCGTGGTGTCACAGTTTATGGGGCAGTCAAATCTCATGATTGCAGGGGGTGACACCTTTGTTCGTTTCAACACCTCAAGCATTATACAGGAGCGGTATGAGTACCTCGATTTCTTCATACCGGGTGTGATAGGTCTCATGGTGATGACCAACAGCATCTACGGGAGCATAGAGCGGAACACCAAGTTGAGAAAAACCGGGATACTGAGGAAACTCCTCACCACCCCCATCAAAAGAGGCGAGTGGATTCTCGCAAAAATGCTCTTCATGCTCTTTCTGGCGTTCATATCCACCTTCCTCATTCTCACCGTGGGGGGTGTGGTGTGGGGCGTGAGGGTGCACATCAATCTTTACATGTTTGCACTCATCATCTCGGGAAGCTTTGCCTTCTCAGGCATCGGCATGATCATCACACGATTCGTAAAGGAGGAGGAAACCGCCGCCTCTGCGGGCGGTGCCATCACCTTCCCCATGATGTTTCTTGCCGGGACCTTCTTCCCGCTGGAAATGATGCCATCATTTCTCCAGACCATTGCCAGAATCCTGCCGCTTTACTATGTCAATGAGGGTCTGAGGGATGCCATGATTCTCGGAAATACATCGGGAGCGCTGATGAACACACTCATCATCTTCATTTTCGCCGCCATTGTGTTTGCCATCGGGGTGGTGATTACCAGCTGGAAGGAGGATTAGGCCGTTTTCACACATGAAATACAGGGATATCGCTGAACCCTGCCATTTCTGCAGCCAGCGTGAGCGTGAGCGCCACAAAGACGAGCGGGGCCATGGGATAGGTGACCACTACCGTCACCTCCCGGCAGCATTTCTTAAGCATTGCCACATCACGATCCGAGATTCCCAGATGGGATGGCGCCACGAGCACTTCATCCATGTCCTCTCTTTCCCGTTTCAGCAGCCGTTTGATGAGCGACATCTCTCTTTCGATTCTCACCACTCTGTTATCTCTGAGTCCTATGGTCTCGGCGAGAGGCTCTCCCACCAGTTGCTCGGATACGGGAACCCTTTTTTTGCAGGGAAGCCGTGAACTCATGATATCGGCGGAAATAAAAAATGCCGTGAGCGATACGAAGGGAGAGAGGGGAGGGAAAAGCATATCCGTGATCAGATAGGAAACGGAGGAAACACCCGCAATCAGTGCCACTGCGAGTACAAATCTCTTCCCCTTTCCCCTTTTCATCTCCTCTATCAGACCGAAAATAAAATAATGTACCAAGGCGACAGCGGCTATCATGATGAAGAAGAGCGGGATGAAAAACACCCCGTGAAAGGAAGAGGCAAGTGCGCATATTCCCATCACCAGTTTTGCATCGCCACCACCCCACATGCCCGCCCGCCACATGAACCAGATGATTGCAAAGGTGGCTGCAAGAGGCACCCAGAGAATGACATTCCCCTCCTCCCATACTCGCATTCCGTAGAAGAGCAGCCCTGTGGCGATGAGCGAGAGTGTGAGCACATTTGAAATCTCCCTTGTTTTGATATCCTGATACGATGCCACCGCAGAACCCGCGAGCGCCACCAGAGGGGCAAGTGCGTATATCATTGTTCCATCAGCGCGGAGGGTTCCTCCCCGCCGTGCCAGCTCATCCGGGGCCGTATCTTTATCACATGCACCGCCTCGGAAGTATCATCTATGATAAGGGCCACTCCCTTCTCCGTTCCTATCTTCTTCAGCGAATCTCCTATCTCTCCCGCCATGTAGGTGGGTCTCACCTTGTTCAGCGCATCGATGTCCTCCTGTGCCGTGAGGCGGTGGCATATGATGATATCGCTGTGCGAGAGCACCTCCGGGTCGAGCGAGCTCGGTCGCTGTGTCGCCAGAAGCAGCGAGACGCCGGGCTGCCGCCCCTGCCGCATCCACTGTTTTATGAGCGGTTCCTTTGATAGGCAGGGCTCGTTCGGAAGGAATACATGTGCCTCATCTATGGCCATCCAGGTGAGCGGAATACCCTCGTCATCCAGCGGGTGGTGCTCCATCACCGCCCTTTCGTACCGTTTTCTCTCCCGTATCCTCCCCTCGAATATTTTCCGTGCCAGAAGTGCCACAATCACTATTTTCAGCTCTTCTGGATAGGGGCTGATATCGAGTACGGTAACTCTTCCGCCCTTCACCATTTCCTCCACCGGTACACCCTCGGTATCGAATATGCGCCAGGATTTTGCCATATGGAGGAAGTTTTCCGCCACCGCTTTCACATCGTCTCTCAGATGGGTATCGTTCTTGATGTGGGCAATGAGATCGTCAATGGCATAGTCATCCCATTCCTCACATGCGTTCACCGCCCTTCCTATGGCCGCACTGGCATAGTCGGTGGGTGAGAGGTTGAACAGCTGCGACCAGTGGTGGGTATCGAGTTCTGAGGTTTTCAGCAGAAAGGGATGTGCCTCAATGCCATCCCTCTCGTATTCCCTGCAGTTCTCCTCAGATGAAAACACCACAATGTCAAATCCCGTGGGGTCCAGTCCCCACCGTTTCAGTATCTCCTCCTGCTTTCTGTTGGGCATGGCAAGGGTCCAGAATATCCCCAGTGTGTCGATGACCACCACGCCGATATGGCGTTTCGCCTCCTCTTCGAGAAGTGCCATCTCCTCCACCAGCGTCCCCATGGTGTAGGATTTCCCGTACCCCCGTTTACCACAGGTGAGAATCACGTGGGGCTTCAGACCATCCACATATACCTGGGAACCGAGGGAGCCATCCAGGGCATAGTATCTCCCTATATTCAGTATTCCACGGCTGCCCTTTTCCCTCCTCCCCAGCACGTACCTTTTCTCTGAAATTGCCGCCTTTCCCTCAGATGAGTCGTTCATCGAAAGATATATAGTTTGATAATTAATTAAGTTTTGTATTCCATGAAATGCCAGTATGGAGTAAAAAAGGAAGGGGGCATGAGAGTGGCGGTCGTGGAATGCGAGGGCTGTGAGCACGCTTCCACACTGGTGGACAGGGAATGCCGCACCAACATCGTACAGCTTCTGATGAAGGAAGGGGAACTCGATCGCCTGGTGCTGAACCACCCCTTTGTCAAGGTGTTTGAGGGAGAGCCGCTGATGTTTCTCAAGGGTGCCGCCGCCTTTGTTGAGGGGGTGCAGTCGATAGATATGGCCGGCCTTTCCGCCTATGAAAAAGAGTGCGGCGAATGGCAGGGAATGCGGGATGCCCTCACCGCAATCAGGGAGATGGCAGGTGCCGACCCCATCACCGCCTACCAGCAACTCAGAGAACTGGTGAGAAAGGAGCGGAAAACGGCGAGAAAAAAGCCGGTCATCCTGGAGAAAAAAGAGAGAAACGACTGTGATGGTCACCGTCGCCGCTATCTTCATTCACTCATGGAGGTGCTTACAAAGGGTGAACTGGATACCTGGGTTTCTCCTGGAAAGGAAAGTGATTTTTATTATATGTATGCCATGCAGCCGTACGTGCGGCCACTCTTTTTCGACACCTACATTCACATGACGCCGCCGCCTGATGCGGTGTTCATTAAAAAGTATGAAATAAAAAGAAAGGGGGGTCGCCCCCTGCAGGTTGCACTGTATTCCCTCTCAACACGACCTGAAAAACTCTATTTTGTCATTCCCCCGGAGTACAATCTCTCGCCGGATGAGCTGAAACTTCTCCAGAGGGTCAAGGAGAAACTGGCGAAACACCGCCCGGAGGATTCCTCATTCATGGACCCGGAGACATCCAGGGAGTATTTCCTGAAATTCGCCCGTGCCACCCTCCGCACAATAGCGGAGGACGAGGGAATACCGCTTGATATTGAAAAACTGGAGATACTCTCTGACATTTTTGCCAAATACACCGCGGGGCTTGGCCTGCTGGAGGACCTGCTGCTGGATGCCAATATTCAGGATATCTACATCAACGCACCGGTGGCCAACAACCCGCTCCACATTGTGTGGCAGGGAGAGGAGTACACTTCAAACATATACTTTTCAGAGCAGGATGTGGATGCACTCTCCTCCCGTTTCAGGAGCCTCAGCGGACGGCCGTTTTCTGAGGCAGCACCCATACTGGACATGGGGCTGGATGCCTACGATTCCAGAATAGCGGCCATTTCAAGACCTCTCACCCAGAAGGGTGTTGCCTTTGCCATACGGCGGCACAGTGTCACTCCATGGACGCTCCCAAAACTTGTGTCATATGATATGCTCTCCCCCACGGCGGCTGCCCTTTTGAGCTTTCTGATTGACGGTCAGGCCACCGTCCTCATTGCGGGAAGCAGGGGCGCCGGGAAGACCTCGCTCCTTTCATCGCTCATACTGGAAATCCCCCAGCGATACAGAATTCTCACCTTGGAAGATACGCCGGAACTGCCGGTGGACCGGCTGCAGGCGCTGGGATACAAGATACAGTCACTCATCACGCAGCCCATCACCGCAGGGGATACCAGCAGCGGCATTGATCCGAAGACGGCACTCAGGACGGCACTCCGCCTCGGAGAATCGGTACTCATTCTGGGTGAGGTGCGGGGGGAGGAGACAAAGGTGCTGTTCGAGGCAATGCGCGTGGGCGCCGCCGGCAATGTGGTGCTGGGCACCATCCATGGTGCCACCACCCGCGACGTGTTCGAACGGATTGTCTATGATATCGGTGTTGCCCCCACCTCATTCAAGGCAACCGATGCGGTGGTCATTGCGGCACCCATACGGATTGGAGGGGGCGTGGAGAAGAAACGGAGGGTCATCCAGATATCTGAGGTGGTGAAAACAGAGTGGGGAAAGGAATTCGATCCGGACAGCATATTCGCTGACATTATGGTCTATGATGCGGCAGATGATCGCCTCAAGGCCACCGACCTGCTCGACATGGGACAGTCCCAAGTCATCGGCAGAATTGCAAGGGAATGGGGTATCACGATAGAGCAGGCCATAGAGAATATCTCGTTACGGGCGGCTATTCGAAAGGCCATTGTCACACAGGGCAAAAAAGACGCTTCCCTTCTGGAGGCAAAGGCGGTGCGGGATGCCAACAACGCATTCTGGATGCTCATTGAGGAAAGCCGCAGGGAGCATGGAGTGCCGGACTATAAGGAAGTGGAAAAAAAATGGATGAAATGGTATCGTGAGTATGTGAAGGGACCATGAGTGAGGTGTTCGAGAGGGGATGCCGGTTTGCGTGCCGGCACTTTCACTTTCTGGTGGGAGACCTGAAGGCATATCGCAAAAAGGCGGAGGCCTCGGTTTCCCAGGAATTCATGGATTCGCTCAATTTCACCGGCCTCGACGTGGAACCATATGAGGTGCTGCTGTTTTCATATGCAGGTGCGATGATATCCTTTCTCATTGCACTGGTGCTGGATATTCTTATAATGGCATTCCATCACTTTTCCTTCGGGGAGATGGGATACGTGACGCTCATCATGATGGTCGGTATCACCGTGGGTCTTCCCGTTGCGGCACTGCAGTTCATAAGCGAATACCCGAAATCAAAGGCCCGGTACATGAAGATTCATTCCCTGGGCGATATACCCGAGGTGCTGAGCTACATTGTGATGTATCTCAAGCTCATTCCAAACCTGGAGAACGCCCTCCGTTTTGCTGCCCGTGAGTCAAAAACATCCCTTGGAAAGGATTTGAAAAAACTCATGTGGGATCTGGAGGTGCGGATTCACGGAAACATTGATGATGCCATCACCCATTTCGCCAATCTGTGGGGAAAATGGAGTGACTATCTGAAGCGAGCTCTCCACCTGGTGCGGAGCGCGGTGCATGAGAGAAGCGAGAGCGAAAGGACGCTCACGCTTGACAGAAGCCTGGATGTGGTGCTGGAGGGGACAAAGTCAACCATGATAGAGTTTTCCAGCAAGCTCCACCAGCCCACCCTTGTCATCTACTCGATAGGTGTTATGATCCCCCTGGCGCTGGTGGCCATGGCGCCTGCCGCCGCCTTGGTGGGCTTCCAGGTGACCATCTTCCAGCTGTTCCTGCTCTATGATGTCATCCTTCCTCTCATCCTCTTTTTTTATATACGGAAGATACTGCTCTCGCGCCCGGCAACATTCAACCCCCCGGTGGTGCCCGAGGATCATCCGGCGGTGGAACACATTAATAAAAAGGCGAATCTGGTGATGGCTGCGGTCACAGGGGGCATCATCATGCTCCCCGGCATCTTCTTCATTCTCCTCGATGCATTTCCGTCCAGAGGTGTGTTCTCCCTTTTTTCAGGTGAGGGGACCATCCTTTCAGCATTCCCCCACACGCTGTTTCTTCTCTGGGGTGTGACCGCTGCGGTATCGCTTTACTGTTTGAAGACCTATACCGCCTATAAGAAAATAAGGGATGATATACGGGAAATGGAGAAGGAGTTCAGCGATTCCCTGTATGTGCTGGGAAAACGGATAATGGAGGGGAGGCCCGCAGAGGAAGCGTTCATTCATACCGCGGAAACGCTCAAAGGCTCAAAACTTTCCGAGGTGTTCAGCAGAACAGCGTTCAATCTGCTCTCCATGAGGATGAATACAAGCGAGGCACTCTTTGATAAAAAATTCGGCTCATTAAAGTATGTGTACTCCGAGAGAATCAGGGCCATCATGCGCCTCTTCGTGGAGGGAATAAAGAAAAGTTACACCGCCGCGGGTATCGCCATTGTGAAGGTGGCGGACCACCTAAAACAGCTGCAGGAGGTGGAGAAGGGCATACGAAACGCACTGGGCACCCTCACCTCAACGCTTCGCTCCACCGCCACCATCTTCGCTCCCATGATCGCAGGTGTCACCCTCGGCATCACCAAACTGATATCAACGGTGCTGAGCGGCCAGGACTTTACGGCCCTTCTAAGCGAGGA
>QMSU01000043.1 GCA_003650975.1 Thermoplasmata archaeon | reverse complement strand
AACAGTGAAATAGAATGCATGGAAAAATCTATATTAGTATGGAGATTACATAACTAACATGCCGTTCAGCAAACAGAAACTCATGGAATTTCCAAGAGATGTGGTAGTGGGACACGGCGTCATAGACGACATTAGCGAATTATGCGAACGGGTAAATCTGGAAGGAACGTGCCTTGTGGTGCATGACGAGATGACCAAGAGAATTGCGGGCGAGCGGAGTATGTCCTTCCTCAGCAAAAACCATGACGTGCATGACATTGTGGTGGAAAGGGCCACAATGAATGAGATGAGAAGGGTGAAACGACTGGCAAAAAAGATTGAGGCCGATTTTCTGATTGCAGTGGGCGGAGGAACGGTCATTGACATTGCAAAACTCGCCTCGTTCAGATACGAAGTACCGTTCGTGAGTGTGCCCACCGTGGCCTCCCACGATGGCATTGCCTCTCCCCGGGCATCCATCAAGGAAAACGATGCCGCAAGTTCCAAGGAGGCCCGTTCACCCCTTGCGATTCTTGCCGATACCGAGATAATATCAAAAGCGCCATACCGGATGCTTGCCTCTGGATGCGCCGATGTCATCTCGAATCTCACGGCCATTCTGGACTGGGAACTGGCGGCCCGCCTGAAGGGGGAGTACTACAGCTCCTTTGCCGTGGCCCTCGCGAAAACGTCCGCCGAGTCACTGCTGGAGAATGCCCAGTTCATCAAACCGGGGATAGAGGAAGCGGTATGGATTGCCGTCAAGGGGATGATTGTCTCCGGTGTGGCCATGAGCGTCGCCAACTCGTCCCGCCCTGCCAGCGGAGCAGAACACATGTTTTCCCATGCCCTGGACAAAATAGCACCGGGAAAGGCATTACATGGCGAGCAGTGCGGTGTGGGTGCCATCATGATGATGTACCTGCACGGAGGAGACTGGGAGCGCATACGGGATGCACTGAGGGAAATAGGCGCCCCCACCACCGCCAAGGAACTGGGAGTCACAAAGAAGGATGTCATCAAAGCGCTCCAGATGGCGCACAAGGTGCGGCCGGGAAGGTACACCATTCTGGGCACCGACGGCATACCGAAAGAGGCAGCAGAAAAACTGGTGAAGATAACCGGGGTGGTATGATGGCACTCATCACATTGATAGGAAAAAAACTGGCAAAAGAAGGGGAACTGTTTGTATATCTTGGGTCCGGTCCCACGTGCAAAAAATGCCGGCTCAAGACCGTATGCTCGAATCTGCAGGAGGGGAGAACCTATAAGATAGTGAAGATACGGGACAAGGAGCACAAATGTGACCTGCATGAGGAAGGCGTTGCGGTGGTGGAGGTCGAGCAAATGCCCGCCGAGGTGAACGTGAGAAGGGAAGAGGCAGAGGGAACCGCGGTTTCCTACCAGCCCATAAAATGCGACAACATGCTCTGCAGGGAATACAGTGCCTGCGTGCCCGGCATCAAGGAAAAGGAATACAGGATCGTGGAAATTCTTGGGGATGTGGAATGTCCCCGGGGCCTTGCATTAAAAAAGGTCGCCATTGATGACCTTGAATAGTAAATTATTTATGGCTGTTTCAAATAAGAGGTCATGGTGAAGTACAGCACTATATCCATCCCCAAGGAACTGCATGAGGAAATACGGCAGACCTTTATTGATGACCCACGCTACGGGTATTCAAGCGTTGCAGAGTTTTCCATGGAAGCCATAAAAATACGGCTTGCCGAAATACGGAGAGCACTGGAAGAAGAGAGGAGCAACAAGCGGAGAAAAATAAAGAGAACAGTGGAGCGCATAAAGAAACAGTTGAAGTGAGTGATGCCAGAACATTTCGGCACACCCGCAACGTGATTTTCATTTTTCTATTCTTATGCCAGTCTTTCGGGGCAGTATGTTCTCCGTGCGCAGTGCTCGCATTTTTTCGCATTGTGATGGTTCCGATGGGCCTCTCCCCGTTCCATGTTCTCCAGCAATTGCTTCCGCAGCGCCAGAACGAGGGTTTTCCACCGTCTCTCGTATGGTATCTTGAACTCAGCATCCCTGTATTTCAGAATGCCATAGGAGGGTGTCCTGCCGTAATGGTCCTCCACCAACATGCAATAGGCCGTTATCTGCATTACATGCGGGAAGGCCGGTGAATCCCTGCTGGCAGATTTCTCCTCAACGGGAATATACTCATCGTCCAGTTTGATGATATAATCAGGTGTTCCCCGTATGCCATATTTTTCCGAAATGATTTCCTCTCCCTCTCCAGCCGCACCCACATATTCTATCTCGCCCTTCACCGGAGCGTATTTTATTTTTCTTGCAATGAGTTCGTCCGACATGATGAGTGTGCGGTAAAAGATAATGTTTGCCAGAATGACCCACAGCAGCGAGAGAATTTCGGCGAATCTGCTGATGGCCGGGTTTGCCGGCGTGGCGAAAAGAATGGAAAAAAAGGCAATGATAATGGCCCCCATGGCGGAGAGCAAAAGCAGCCGTTCATATCGTGCCTTTACAATGCTTTCCGTTCTGCTCGCCCGATACAGAAAAAAGGAGGAGTTGAGAAGCCACAGGAGTGCTATCACCACAAAAAAATATTTCCAGAATTCAGATCCCTCCCCGTAGAGAAGTGCAATGCCGACCACTGCAATAAGTGATGCAGAGACTGCGAAAAAGAGAATGTATCTCTCATAAAATTTAAGGCTCTTCTCCTTTCTCTGTATATCCTTCAAATCCCTTTCAGTATTCCGGTGGTGTGTCACGCCATCCTTTGCGACGACCTTGTGCGTTTTGCTGAGCCACCATGAGAGAGGACAGTAGGCATATTTTTCCAAGTCTCCTGCAGATACAAGCATCCCAATGGTAAATAAGTATTATATAAAATATTTTGTGATGAGCTATAGGGATTCACCAATTTCACATGGTGCGGATATTTCGTATGGTGAAAGGCAGATATGCCTGCTGGTTTTCATACAGATGAAACAGGTGTGCAAAAATGCTTCCGTGGCCAGGCAATCTAGGGCCATCGATAATTTTATATTGCACATTTTTATTTGGAAGAGGAGTGATTAAAATGACTGAACAGGAAAATGTAGTATACGTAGGGAATAAACCACCGATGAATTATGTACTGGCTGCGATAACCCAGCTGAATTCTGGGGAACAGAAGGTGGGAATTAAGGCGAGAGGGAGAGCCATCTCGAGAGCAGTGGACGTTGCAGAGATTGTACGGCGACGGTTTGTCAATGATGCAAAAATCCAGGATGTCAAGATATACACCGAGGAGCTCGCCAACGAGGAAGGGAATAAGGTAAATGTCTCTTGCATAGAGATATACCTGGCTCGTGAGTAAGCCAGTTTCCTCTTTTTCTCTTTTTATTGCATCCCGAGCTGTTTGAGCAGTTTTTTCTGCATTTTTCTGTTGGAAAGGCTCTTCATCATCTTTTTGGACATGTTGTAGTGGCGCAGGAGTTCTTTCACATCCCTTGCTTCGGCACCAGCACCCCGCGCTATCCGTTTCACCCGTGATGCCTTGATGATGGAAGGATTCTCCAGTTCTTTTTTGGTCATCGAATCCATGAGTGTTCTGAAGCGCTTCAGTTTTTTCTGCGTTTCATGGACATCCTCATCCTTCAGCTTACCCCCCACCGGAAGCAGGTCAGCAAGTTTTTGGAACGGGCCCATCCCTGACAGCAATTCCATCTGCTCATACATGTCAAGAAGCGTGAACTTTCCCGAAAGCATTTTTTGTGCGGTTTTCTCGATGCTCTTTTCCTTTCCCTTTGCCGCCTCCTCCGCCTTCTCAATGAGTGTCTGCAGATCTCCCATTCCCAGCAGGCGTGACAGAAACCGTGTTGCATCGAACTTTTCCAAGTCGTCCATTCGCTCTCCCGTTCCTATGCACAGTATGGGCGCTCCCGTTTCGGCCACAGCAGAAAGAGCGCCTCCTCCCTTTGCGGTGCCGTCCATCTTGGTCAATATGACACCCGTGATACCTATGGCATCGTTGAATGCCTTTGCCTGTGTTCCTGCCTGCTGCCCCACAGAGGCATCAACGACCAGTATTTTTTCTGCAGGCCGGGAAATCTTTGCCAGTTTTTTCATTTCCTTTATGAGATCATCCTCCAGTGCATGTCTGCCCGCTGTATCGATGATGATGATGTCATATTTGGAGAATTTTTTCAGCCCCTCATCAACCACTTTCTCGGCCTTTTTTCCACCACCATATACGGGAGCATTGATTCCCTCGGCAATCTGCTTTAACTGATTATAGGCAGCTGGCCGGTGCACATCCGCTGCAATCAATGCCACTTTCATACCTTTCTTCTGGAAGTACTTGGCAAGTTTGCCACATGTGGTGGTTTTACCCTGCCCGTAGAGACCCACCATCATGATTGTCTGTTTTTTTACGGCAAGTTCCCTGCCGGTACCGAGAATGCGCGCCAGTTCCTCGTGCAGTATTTTCAGCACATGCTCGCGGTTGCTCATCCCCGGGAGTGGCTTTTCCTCAAGCGAGCGTTTTTCTATCTGCTTTGACACTTCCAGCACAAGTTTGACGTTCACGTCTCCCGATATCAGTGCACGCTGAATGTCACGGGTGACCTCCTTTATCAGATCCCGGTCAATAAAGGGTGCATTGGCGATTTTGCGGAAGGCGCTTCTCAGTGACTCCCCAAAACTCTTGAGCATTGCCAACATAAGTTTCGAGGTTATTTATCTTTTTTGATTATAAGTCATGGAACTGCTGAGTTAAGGATGTTTTGTCGTCTTTCATTTCTGTTGAGCAAAAGATTTTTTGCTTAACATGATACTCTGGGTTTCATAGAACGAAAGTGTTATATATTGCCATAGTATTATAGTCTATTACTATAATATTATGGTGAAATTATGTGCGAAGATGTTCCCTGTAAACCGCCAGGTAATGCACATCCCAGATGGCTTCGACTTCGTAATTTCGTTAGGGCTCTCCGTTTTCCGACGAGATGGTTGATAATTAAGTACATTGGCGATGGAAGTAGAAGCACAAAGGAAATCTATGACTATCTGATTAAAAGAGGAGAGCAATTAACGAAATCGGGATTATATTATCATCTTTCTGAACTTAAAAATGCGGGCATCATAGAGGTTGCTGAGTATATAGAAGAAGGGGGCGGCGCACCAGAGAAGGTATGGAAACTTAAAACAAAAAAAATCGTGATTGATTTGTTAGAAACAGAAGAAGAATCTGGTGGTGATTAAATGAATGTTACTGCAATTATTATCAATGGTATAGCTGTCGTTGGTCTTTTGATAGCGTTCGTTAAAGATGGGAAAAAGGCAATAAAATCGCTCAAAATGGCTGGAAGATCTTTCATTAAAATACTTCCGATGGTCTTCATAATTATAATCATCATTGGTTTACTCCTTGGATTTGTGCCACCCGATCAAATATCAAGATTTGTAGGGGAGCAATCTGGATTTGGAGGTATATTACTTGTGGGTGCGGCAGGAGCGCTGATGCACATCCCGGCATTGCTATCATTCCCTTTGGCAGCCTCCCTCCTTGAGGATGGTGCATCAGTTAGTGCGGTTGCCGCCTTCATCACCACACTAACCATGATTGGGACAATCACACTACCTCTGGAGATAAAAGAACTCGGAAAGAAGATAGCACTTCTCCGGAACGGATTGAGTTTTATCATTGCAATTATCATTGCCTTGATTATGGGGGCCATCCTATGAAGAAGGACTTAAAAGAAAAACAGAAAAGAGGAATGATTCGAGATTGGGTTTTGCTGGGGTCGATTTTGATAACAACCGTAGTTCTTCTATCGATTTTTCCAGATAAAAAGGGAGCGGTAATCAGCACATCATGGGATTTTTTCATCGAGATGGCGTTGATACTTCCTGCGGTGATGGTGATATTAGGTCTTTTTGCGGTATGGGTGCCAAAGGATATTGTTGTGAAGTATCTTGGAAATGCATCCGGTATAAGGGGTATTTTCCTTGCCATAATTCTTGGAGCGTTGCCAACTGGCCCCCTCTATATTGCCTTCCCAATGGCTGCTGCCTTACTCAAAAAAGGTGCTAAAATATCTAACATCATTGTTTTCTTATCTGCCTGGGCATGCATAAAAATACCACAGGAGATGGTGGAACTTCAATTCCTAGGGGTACAGTTTATGATTTCAAGACTTATTTTAACAATTATCTTTGTAGTTATTATGGGATTAGTTATAGAACGAATAATAAAGTGGGGTGATAAAGAAGGAGGTGTAGAGAATGCGATTTAATCGTATGTTAGCATTTGCACAGATTCTAACCTTTGCCATCACCGCCATCACCTCTGTCCCGTTGCTTGTCTCATATTTAAGGGACGTGGATCCTATGAATCCCATCTTTATTCATCTACACGTCTGGTTCGGCCTTGCCTTCATAATTGTGGCGCTTGTCAAAATGTCTGAGAGAAGAAAATTAATCTTGAATCAGTTAGGATTAAAATAAATCAAAGAAATCACAAAAAATTTGTAAAATAATATATAAAATATTTTCAACAGATATGGGGACTTATCATAAGGTGGGGAGCGTACTCCTTGTGTTATTTCTGTGCATTCATACCCCGTTTTTAACTTTTTCAGCAAGTGAAAATGTACCGGATACTGTTGACATCCCGCCCAGAAAAAATATATCCTATATCGGAGGGATATGGGAGCCAGCCACCCCTTTTCAGTATATGATGATTTTATTTGATTTAAACCGACTGAAAAATGATGGGATCAATACCATTGCGGTGACTCCCATGTATGTTCCCACCGAGAATGGTGAGTTAATTGCAAGCCCTTTTATGAAAATGATTAATATTTTCATGATTCAGAGAGCAAGGAAAGCGGGTTTTGCGGTGATGGTGGTGCCAAATGAGCATGCCGACAAACCAATTGTGGTACCATCCAACCTTTCAAAGTATGTCCAAAATTTAAAGGAGATGACAAAAGAATGGGCAGAGATTGCCGAGAAATACAATGTTGAGTTTTTTGCTCCTGTTTCTGAGCTTTACTGGTACTATCAGAATGATGAAATTGCAAAGCAATATTATGAGGAAGTGATTAAAGAGATCAGGCCTATTTTTAGTGGGAAAATCATCTACAAAATAGCAGCATATTCCCCCACCGGATATGCAAGGAATGTAAACTTAAGTGGCTATGATATCTATGGAATAGATTTTAATCAAGATAGCCATGCCCCTGAAGAGTGGAGAGAAGAAGTGCGCAACATTCTACATAATGTGAGTGATATTGCTGAAAAGCAAAACAAAGCGTGGATGATCGCAGAGCTTTGGATTTATAAGAGATCGGAAATAGCTATGGGTAATCAAACCATTAGAGTCGGAAAAATTATAGATCAGTACTTTCAGTTGGTCTTTGAAGAAAATGAAAGGGTTCAATACAGCGCTGTGGGTTTCATGTTTGGAAGCTGGCTGAGTCCAGCTGGAAGCGTGAGAAACACCCCTGCTGAAGATGTAGTAAAGCACTGGTTTACAGAAAGGTAACTTT
>QMSU01000042.1 GCA_003650975.1 Thermoplasmata archaeon | reverse complement strand
CATCTCATTCACCCCAATCATTCAAAGAAGTTCTGGGAACTGGTGAACCAGTACAAATATACAGAGCGGGCCCGGGGCTATCTCATGGCCATGGGCATGGCATCAGATGAAAAAGTAAGCGATGAACACACCCGATGACATTCGATTGCAAATTGTGCCTCATCTCTTCAGTGCCACGCCGACGACCTCGCGTATATGGCCGTATCCATGCTTCTCAAGCCATGCGACAAGGTCCCTGCACAGTTCCTCAAAAACTGTTTCTCCCCTGTAATACAGGGCCGTTCCAAGCTGCACGGCCGATGCGCCCGCCATCATATATTCGATGATGTCCTCGGCTCTTGTGATGCCTCCCACCCCGATGACCGGCACATCGAAATTGCTGGCCAGTTCATACACACATCGCACCCCTATGGGCTTTATCGCCGCTCCGGAGTAACCCCCGATCCGATTGCCCAGCACCGGCATGCCCATCTCTATATTGATGGCCATGGCCCTGACGGTGTTTATTGCCACAATGCCGTGGACACCGGCATCAACAGCCGCCTGGGCACGGTCTATTATGTTTTCCATGCCGAGTTTGGCAAACACCGGTTTTCCCGCCCTTTTAACGGCCTCTATGGCAGGGGATATTTCCTCCACGGGATACTCGGCTCCCACCTTTTTTGCATGAGGACAGCTCAGATTCATTTCCAAGGCCACCACATGGGGGGCAAATTTTTGCGCGAGATAACCGAATTCCTCGGCATCCCCGCCAAATATGCTCCCGATGACATTGTCCACCTGTATCTCCTGCAACTCCTTCACGTATTCCTCTATGCCCGGGTTTGCAAGACCAACGGCGTTCAAAACGCCACACCCGGTATCGTAAAAAATCGGGTTTGTGTACCCCTTTCTTTCTTCCGTTCCCACCGATTTGGTGACAATTGCCCCCGCCCCGCTGCATCGTTCCATGCTCTCCTTTGTCAGATCGCATATGCCGGAGGCAAGCATCAGCGGGTTTTTCATTTTTATGCCGGCAATCTCCGTGTCAAGCATATTTTTAAAGGGATTCTCTATTTAAATTAATGCCGTATTTGAAAACCACGTGGTTTGGCGTTTTCCTCTATGACGATGATATTATTGAAAAGAAGTTGTTCCCGAAGGATGCGGATGAGATAGCATCGCGGATGTATGCGCTCCAGCACGGAGAGATTCTCGACGAGGAACGGGCATTTGCGCCGTATCAGCCCGTGGTTGATGATGCACGGCTGAAGACCCTGGGAACACTTGGTACGGTGAAAAGGATGCACATCATCCCCGAGGATTTTGGCTATGGGAAGGATCTCTTCCGGGATGCGTGCCTGAAACTCGCGCAGAAGATCATCGGCGAAGAGCAGCAGGACAGGACAAAGCGAATTGCCGAGGCAGTGGATGCGTTTGAAGATTTGCTCAAAGTGAATAACATCCTGCTGGAACGGCTGAGAAGCTGGTACAGTTACTTTTCTCCCGAAGCACTGGAGAGTGAGGAACACTTTGCGGAACGGCTGCAGACACTTTCCATAGGCGAGGGGGCACTGGATGTCGCCGAACACAAAAATCTCACCAACCTTGCGGCTCTCCTCACCACCCTCTCCCGTGCACGGGAGGAACTGGAATCCTACATTCATGCGGTGGTGGAGGAAATGGCGCCGAACGTGAGTGCCATTGTGGGTCACGGCATCGCAGCACGCCTCATTGCACAGGCAGGAAGCATCACCAGGCTCGCCGTCCTCCCGGCCGGTACCGTGCAGGTGCTGGGTGCCGAAAGAGCGCTGTTCCGGCACCTCAAGGATGGAGCGCCTCCGCCGAAACATGGCATCCTCTTCCAGCATGAAATGGTCAACAGGGCTCCGAAGAACAAGAGGGGCAAGATTGCGCGCCTTCTGGCAACGAAGGTGGCAATTGCGGCAAAGGCCGATGCCTTTACCAAAAATTTCATTGCGGAGGAACTGAAAAAGGAAATTGAGAGAAGATATGCGGAAATAATGGCATAACCATGAAGCGATATCAGAACATGAAAAAAATTGTTGCGCCCCTCGGCATGGCACTGCTCTTTATCGCAACCCAGCTCATTGCGGTGTTTGTCGCTCCTCCCTTCAAAGAGGCCGGGTTTGAAACCTTTGAAAATCCGGATGACCCTCTCAACATCATATACATCTTTTTCGTCATTCTGGCATTCACTGCAGTTATCCTCCTCATCGCCAGGTACCGGAAGGATGCGGTGAAATATCTCATTCTGCTGCTCTTCTTCATTTCCGCCCTCTCCATTTTTGATGCCTTCTTCTACTTTCTCAATTCTTCCTTCTCATCCATACTCGCCCTTGCGGTTGCCCTTGGAATGCTCGTGCTGCTCATAAAACACCCTGAGTGGTATGTGGTTGACTTTTTCGGTGTATTTCTGGCCGGCGGGATTGCCGCGCTCTTCGCCATCTCCCTTTCCATCGAACTGATCGTGATATTTCTCGTTGCCCTTGCGGTGTACGATGCTCTCTCTGTGTACAAAACGAAGCACATGGTCACGCTTGCGGAGACCCTCACCTCATCGAATCTCCCGCTGCTTCTGGTGGTTCCGAAGAAGGCATCCTTTTCATACAAGAAGCCCCATTCCTTTGGCGGTGAGAGGGATGCCGTGTACATGGGTCTCGGCGATCTGATAATCCCGGGGATACTGATCACATTTGCATATCTTGAGAAGGGCCTTCCCGGTTTTGGTGTCACACTTCTGGGTGCGCTGGTGGGATATGTGATTCTCATGCTTTTGGTGGCGCGGGGCCCACAGCCCGGCCTGCCATATCTCAACGGCGGCGCAATCATTGCATACGCTCTCGTTCATTTTCTGTAGCCGCACCTCCTGCATCGCACGCCATCTGCTATTTCGAGCTCCCCTCCGCACCGTGGACATTTCAGCTGCCGCTTCAGAGCAGAAAGCCATGCCCGGGCGACTTCCGGTTCATCCGCACCTTTCGCCCTTTCAAGCAGTTCCCTCTGTTTTTCTGTGGTGACAAAGGCCGACAGTTCGTCAAAATCAATCTTTTCGCTTCCCGCAGATTTCTCTTTTTTTGGAAGCATCACACCCAACACTATTCCGGCAGCCAGCCCTCCCAGATGGGCGAGATACGCCACATTCTGGAGTCCCCCCGACGGAAAGTAGTTCTCCAGCACCAGCAGCACCACCTGCAGAAGTCCGAACAGCACGGCGGCGGTCACCACCTTCATCCGCATGAAAAACATTATGGGAAGCGGGACCAGCATCACCACCTCATCCCGGGGATATGCAGCGGCAAATGCTCCAAGCACGGCGAAAATTGCACCGGATGCCCCCACGAGGGGCACGGTGCTGTTCAGATTGGCAGCCGAGTAAAAGAGAGTACCTGCCACTCCCCCCGCAATGTAGATGAGGATGAACCGCTTTGCCCCTATGCGCTGTTCGAAGGGCATGCCGACAAAGAGGAGGACAATCATGTTTCCAATGATATGGAGAAAACCGGCGTGCAAAAACATTGAGGTGATGAGTGTGTACATCCGTGTCACATCGGTGAGATGGGATGGCCGGAAGGCCAGTTCGTCAAGGATATGGGGGGAGAACAGTGTGAGTACAAATATGATAAAGTTGGCAATGATGAGGGCCTGGGAAATCATCATTTTTTTTGCGAGTGCATATGCCAGAAAAAGGCCGATTATCCCGATTACCAGCAACGCTGCAGGAGTCATGTTACCTCTTTTTGTATAGATAAATCACTAAAAACGTTACCGCAAAAACCGAGAGAATGAACATCCATTCCACAATATCCGGTTTCTCTTTCGGGGCAGCATACCCCCAGTCATATTCAAAGACACGCTGGAAATAGCCTGCAATTTCCTCATTTTCCACCACAATCCCCACTTCCCTGTTATTTCTCACCGAATTCTCGCCCCAGTTGATGGAGGATATCAGCACCTTTGACCCGTCAACCACAACTCCCTTGTTGTGGATGTCCATATCGCCCTGCAGTTTCACCTCAATCCCTCTCTCCTTCAGAAAATCGTATACTTCCCTGTTCATGGCCGATGTTGAATGATACCCTGGGTTGTAATTCATAATCACCCTCACACGAACACCACTTTCGTTTTTCTCCACCAGTTTTTTGAGGAGAGGGTTCACGCTCCCGGTCCAGTCTTTTTCTATGTATGCCTGTTCCACCAGTATTTCCTCCTTCGCACCATCCAGCAGTGCGAGCAACTCCTCTTCGGCATTGTCTGGGGAAAGAATGATGGTTACATTGCACCGGGATTCCACGGCAAGCGGTGAAAATCGCGGTGTGTATTCCCCGTGCGGGCAGTGGTACAGAGGTGAGAAATCAGCCGGTGGCTTTCCATGGGTGAAGCTTTCCTCATCGAAGGCAATGCTGTCCTGAAATCCTGGATCCCAGTCAGCATCAAAGACGGTTTCCAGAAAGGCAGATGCATTTCCATCCCTTATAATAATCCCCCATTCCCTGTTTCCATAGGTGGGATCCGGTGGTATGCCGGTCATGCCCCAGTTGGCAGACTCTATGATACACGCATCATCCATCACCACGTATTTTGCGTGGTTATACCGGTATCTTTTGTAGATGCCACCCTCCTCATCCTGTAACATGTATCTCACCTCGCCGCCCCGGTTCAGCACATATGCAATCCATCGCTCCTCCATGGGTATGCCCCCTATCACGTTACCGTCCAGGAACAATTGAATGCTCGCGGTGCTCTCGTTGAGGATGCGTGCAATGAACGGATTGGTGAACATATAGAGATTTATACGCAGGGTATCCGCATTTTCCAGTGCCTCAGATATGACCTCATATGAACAGTCGGGAGAACAGAAAGCAACAGCACCTTCCACCATCCCATGCCACGGTTGAAAATCTGATTGTCCGATGATAAACGTTCGGTTGTATTCCCAATCGGCACTTGTATTGGTATCTCTGGAATCATTTCTCTTCAGTACCACACCCTCTCCCACGCCATCAATGGCCTTCCCAGCCCACCCCTCATGGAAAGCGGCGTCCCCGTACACCACCACATCAACCGTGTGATTATAGGGATCCTTCAGGCACACGACGCCCCCGTCATTTGCCATGATGAATTTTCCATTTCTCTCCATGTCGGGAGCGGGAGAGCAGTTGTAGTATTCATAATCCGCATCGAGGCCGCTCTCAAATGAAAAGGAGGTTGCGTTTTGCGTGATATAGATGGTTTCATCCTGTCTTATTGTGACATTGGGGAACACTATCCTGTTCTGTGCATCGGCCCTTTTCCAGGGCTCTGTGGTCATATACCATCCATACAGAGGTACCTCTTCCTTTCCCGTGTTGGCAATGCACAAATATTCATTGTTCCTGTGGGGTCGTGCGTGGTAGTATACCTCAGTGATTAACACATCAGCATTTTTTCTTTTTGTGGGTGCCACGATAATGGATGCATATCCATAATTGCTCCCGTGCTCGTCACGCACATGCACAATAATGGTATGCTCCCCCTCCTTTCCCTTTGTATCCCAGATGAGTGACGGTATCCGGTAGCGGTATATTGAGTCATAGAACACCCTCCCAATGAGATGCGAATCATCTGTTTCGTCATAGTAAAATGATACGGCAAACGCCCTGCTCACCTCTGTGTTCTGGTTCACTATCTTTGCCTCCACCCTCACCAGTTCCCCCTCTCCTACAGGATTTTTTTCCACCTTCACCCACGCAACGGATACATCAAACTGGGCACTGGAAGGGGGAATGGTGAGAAAAAGCAGCATCGTGATGAGGAGAGCCGGGTACCCGCGCATGGGCAAAAGAATGTGGACGTATATGAATTTTGTTGATTTGCCCTGATGGATTACATCCTCATTCTTTTCAGCATAATGGCCACAAGCCCTGCAAGCAGAAAGAGGAGTTCAAACCCCGGCGTTTTGTGGGAGGGAAGAGAGATGGAATCGGATGAAATTGCCACTCTTATCCCATCTGTTCCCTTGAAGAGGAACAGTGCGTATTTCCCTTCGGATGACACCTCTATTTCGTTGAGAGCAGGGCATGCGGAGGCATTTATCACATATTTTTTATTCACCGTGACATTGAATATCTCGTTGTTGTTCAGTTTCACGGAGACAGCTATGGTGTGGCCGCATTTGTTCTCGATGGTGATTCTGGTGGTGGTTTCGTTCAGTTCACCGGTGAGTTCGTCCACCCTGATGACCCGCGTGATGGTGTCATTCATCCCGTCATAATCAATCACTTCGAGTGTGGGCGTGTAATAGCCGTTCTTGGTATATTTCCAGACCATTTCATTTCGCCCCACATAATAGTTCCCATTACCGTAGAAATCCCACCTGTAGTATTTTATATAACCGTCCTCATCATGGCTCCCGCTCGCATTGAAAAAGAAAGAAACGCCCGTATCATCTGCCCCAATCCGTGTGATTTCCATGGATGCGAAGGGAGCGATGAATGAGTTCACCACCACCACTGTTCTGGTAACTGTGTCCCCGTCTCCACTTGGAGGCGCCGAAGACGCCACCGCAAGCAACGTCACATTATAGGTTCCCGGTTTATCATACACATGGGTGATGGTTGACACATTTGTCACCTCGTCATAGCTACCGTCACCATCAAAATCCCAGTGGTATCTGTCTATGGGATATGCCGAATTTGAATCACTCGCATTAAATATCACCGTCTGGCCCACCAGTACATTGCCATAGATTATTGTGTTATCCGGTGTTTTGGTATAAATCTGTTTTCCGTCCTCGTCGGTAATGATGAACCGTGCATCCACCCTTGCATTGGTGAGGGGCACTGATATCATGATACAGAGGAAAATCGCCAGCACCATGATGCCTTTCTTCATGGGTAGCTAATTGGTAACCGCTTTAAAATCATATCGCTCTCGACAATTCCTGTAAAGGGGTAACAGACCATCATAATAAAAGGAGATGGTGTTCTCTCCTCAGGTACACTCTTTTTCATCCAGATAATGCTCAGATGAAAATTACCAACGGTATATTTTCGTGCGTTCATGCTGCTGCATTTATAAGGTGTCACGGAAACTTTTATATATTCGATTAAAAATAATCGATAGGCAAAAGCCTACAGGGGCGAGGATTAAAAAGTTTTTTTTCTTCCTCGCCCTAACCTCCCCTTGGGATTATGAATGTGTTGCTGGTGCACAGCAAACCGATGACCGTAAACAGTTTCCTCATTTATTTTCAGGCACTATCAAGATAAGAAAAGCAAAGACAGTACCCGTGTTCATCTGAACGAGAGGGAGAAATACCAGGTGGGTACACATCATATACTGGAACTGCCGCTCGTACCATCCTTCATAAGGGCATGCAAGAATGACATAGGGGGTGGTTAATTTGACAGCCTCCATTTTCATATAAATATTTTTAAAACACCTTTTCTTTACAGTGTGAGGGTGCGTGGCCTAGCCAGGATAGGGCGCTGGCCTTCTAAGCCAGATATCGCGGGTTCGAATCCCGCCGCATCCGTATCTGCAT
>QMSU01000041.1 GCA_003650975.1 Thermoplasmata archaeon | reverse complement strand
CTGACAATCCTCATCAACTCTTCATCCTTTGCATTCCTGTTCTTCTCGAGATTTTTCAGTGCCTCCTCTTCCTTTCTGATTTTTTCCTCCACCTTCTGCAGTTCTTCCTCAAGCGTACCGTGTTTTTTCTCCTTCTCCGCAACCTCCTCGGAAACCTTTTTCATCCTTGTCTCTATCTCCCGTTTGCGTATCTCGAGTTTTTCAATTTTCTCGAAGTCAATGGAGGGAAGGTTGTGCAGTTCATCCTCTATCCTGCCGATTTCATCCTTTATCTCAATAAGTCGCTTTGCCAGAGCCTCCTGATCCGCGTTTATCTCTCGCAGCATGCTCGAAATCTCCGCAATTCTCCTTGCATCGCCGGCCCCAAAGAGACTTTTCTTTGGAAGGCTGCCACCGGTCATGGCACCTGACGCCTCAATGAGACTGCCATCCAGCGTCACCAGACGCACACCTCCCATCAGTGCACGGGCTGCGTCCATGTTCTCCACCACCACGGTGTCTCCGAATACGTACCAGAACGCCTCCTTGTACTTCTGGTCAAAAGATATCAGGTCTATTGCAAAACCAACGGCATTCTTATCGCGCGCCGCAAGCAGGGCCTTTCCCCTGGGTTTTCCCGCCACCAGTTTGTTCAGCGGCAGAAAGGTGGCCCTCCCGCACCCGTTCTTTTTCAGGTAGTCAATGCATTTTGCGGCAACGCTGTCATTGTCCACCACCACCGCTTCCATTCTTCGCCCTGCTGCCACCTCAAGGGCCCGCTGGTATTTTTCATCTGTTTTTCCGAGTTCAGCAATGATACCGTGGATTCCCCTGATAATGCCCTCGTCCCTCAGACGAAGTACCTCCTGCGCTGCATGGGAGAGTGCTGTCACATCTTCCTTTGCTCTCAGCTGCGCCAGCTCCCTCTGCAGCCGTATCATTTCCTTTTCAAGGTTTCTCAGCGTTTCCGCCGTGGTGGCCTCCTCTTTTTTCCGGTCAAACAGCAGCCGCTCCAGCTCCTCCTTTTTCTTCACGATGTCTTTTTCGTCCCTGCCGAGCTGGCTTATCTCCCACTTGACTTCTTTGAGTTCCAGTTCGAGGCTTTCTTTCAGTTCCTGTGCCTCTGCGAGCTGTGACGAGAGCGATTCCTTCTGCTCCGCAAGCCGGTCATATGAAAGACGGAGTTCATGAAGTTCATCAACCTTTTTTTCGTAATCCTTTTTTATGAGCGCAATTTCCCTTCCTATTTTGACCGTTATCTCATCCTTTTTTTCTATTTCTGTCTTTCTTTTTTTGAGTTCTTCCTCTGCCTTTTTGAGCTCTTTTTGTATGTTTTCCAGTTCCTTTTTCTTTTTCTCGAGCATGTGTATGTGCTCGGAAAGTTCCTTCTTGACGGTGGCAAGCACCGCCTTCTGTTCCTTTATCTCACCGTTTTTCTCCGCTATTTCCTTGCGGTAGTAATTCACCTTTTCCTTTGCCTTTATTGCCTCTTCTTTGAAAAAATCGATATGATGTTTTATTTCGAGAAGTTCTTCGCCCCCTATTTCCGCAAGCTTGCTGTCGATTTCCTGGAATCGTATCTGTTTTTGCTTGTAAATTTCCCTCAGCTTTTGTATCTCTTCTTCATGATGCTGTCTGCTCTGCTCGTAATTTTCTATCTGACGCTGCACTTCTGCGATCTCCTTCTCTATTTCACGTTTTTTCTTGAAGGATATCATGGCCCTTGCGCGTTCGAGTTCGTCGTTCAGCTCCCGAAACTTGACTGCCTCATCCCTCTCCTTTTTCAGCTGCCGTATCTGCCGTCGTATCTCGCCGAGAATTATCTCGATATGTTCTATGTTCTTCTCCACCTCCTCCCGTTCATTCTTTGCTTTATCTATCTCTTTATCAAATTCGGATATTCCTGCTATTTCGTCGATGATTTTCCGTCGCTGCACGTCTCCCATCTCCACTATGGCGGTGACATCTCCCTGCTGAACAATGCTGCTCGATGATATGTTTGCCGCCGACAGCAGCTCCACAAATTCGGCAAGAGAGGCTGCCTTTCCGTTTATGTAAAAGTAACTGTAGTAGTTGCCCGGATTGTTGGGGAGCGGAGCGAGCTTTATTTTCCGTGTGAGTACAATTTCATCGCTTTCTATTGGAATTTCTCCTGCTGAATTGTCGAACACAAGCGAAACTTTGCAGTATCGGGCATCCTTCTCACCCTTGTAAATGAGGTCACTCAGCCGTTCTGCCCGCACCATTTTCGGGCTTCTCACCCCGAGGATGAACAGTATCGCATCGTTGATGTTTGATTTCCCGGAGCCATTAGGTCCCGTGATGGCGGTAAAACCGGGAAGAAAGGGTATGCTAATTTTACTCCCGAACGATTTGAAGTTTTCCAGCTCTATCTCCTTTAAGTACATCCCACCCCATACCCAAATAAAGAGAAGTATTTAAGATTACTGATTTTGGCGGGGCATCAGAATCGGCTAACGCCGTTTGCCATCACTCCCTTTCCTTCACTGCCATAAGATGGAGCGCTCCCGAAACAATCAGAAGAATCCCTGAGAGAATGAGCAGATATGCACCGGGCCCCATTCCCCATGTGACCTGAACATCACCGTAATCAGGTAGTGAAAGGGCGGTGTCACCACCGAACGGATGCGAAGAAATGGTGTTTATTATCTCCACGGCATCTTCCTTTGCCTCTGCAGATGCGCCGGTTTCATTCAGCTGGAACGCAAGCATCCCAAAGGACATCACCGCAACGATGATGAGCACCACCGGAACCAAAAACTTGACTCCCCTCATCATGTACTTTTTCCATGCTTTGTTCCTCTCCAGCCCTATTGTCCCCAATATGAAGAAAATGATTGCCGCACCGACAAGGAGCGAGAAGGCAATGGGAAAGGCGCCCGCCTGTATCATTCCCTTGCCCTCCTCGAGCAGATTTATCTGTATTCCATGTGTTCCATCTATGGTGATTATTTCGGTGGGTCCCGGCGTTTTATATGAACCTTCAGGGATGTTAATCTCCACACCGTACCATTGATAGAAAAGGGCGGATATCGCCACAATGATACCGATGATCGCCAGTATGTTACCGATGCTTCTCATGTTGATGCCGTCAATTTTCAACAGATACAGAAACGGTTTTTTCAGTTCATCTTTTTTATGTTTTCGATAGATGGCAAAAATGATGCCTGCAAGGGAAAGCGCAAGTATTGCAAGATATATAGTGGTGAAGTGGTAAAAGAACCATTCAACCCTGAGCCACATGGTATTCAGCGAGGGAAGTGATTCTCCCCATTCCATACCGGCCCACATATCACCATTTTCCCTGTATGCAGGACCGTACGGCCCGCGTTTTCCCCGCACTTCGTCTTCCTCACCGCCAAAGTCACCCCATCTGCCGGCAAAATCAATCCAGTTTTGCTGGGATATGTGGTTTCCGATTCCCTGTTCACCCAGAAGAACCAGTGTGTACGCATCAGGTTTCAATACCCTGCCATTTTTCCCCACATAATCGCTTGCAAGACCAAGCTTTCCCTGATAGTAGCGGAAATAGTTTGCGTGGCTCCCACGGGCAACATACACCTTTGGATGATCGCCGCTTTTCTGCACTTCACCCCATGGCGCCCGCTGCCCGCTCACATGCTGACTGTACATTGCCTCAACAGGTCTTCCTGTTTCATTCAGGACCACCTGCACCATTTCCCAGTCTCCCTCGTGGGTGTTGAGTGTGCCCTGGTTGAAGGCATAGAACAACCAGTACTGAATGAATGTTTCTCCGTTCTTTTCGAATATGTGGACATAGACGGTGTAGCCCAGTGTTGCCATATTTTCCCGGTAGTCGTTGATTATTCCGTCATCCTCTATTGTTCCCTTCCTGTTGTCAAGGTAATAGTTTTCACTGATGTCTGTATAATCTGACAGTTCCTCAACGGAGGGGTTTACGTCGATGAGCACCGGTATGCCTCCCTCACTTTTATTGAGATTGGAATTGGATACGTGATATTCGATTGCAACGGGGAAAACCTTCTCATTTTTTTCAAAATACAGTACGGGGGCATACGTTTCCGCAAGCGTCTGTTCGGTTGCGTCATCAATGCCATCCCCATCACTGTCAGTGGCATTTACCATATGAGTGGTCAACAGTAAACACGCCACCACCATAAACACAAAAACATATCTCTCTCGCCTCTTTATTGACATCCATTCACCCTGAAAAAAACCATCGTTTCCTATTAAAATATTGCTATTTTTGACACGATGAGGATAAAAGAGGGCAATATATTCTAATGATGAGTTCATCAAAAAGGAATATGGATGGAAACAGACATTAAGAAATCGGTGATAAAAAACGTTATATAAAACATGCTTTTATAAGGCAACGTGAGCGTGCCGAGCATAGACGAATGGATGGAAAAGCAGGATTTTGAAACCACCGCAAGTGTTGAAACTCCCAAGCTGCTCATTGACCAGGTGATAGGTCAGGACAGTGCGGTTGAGGTGGTGAGCCAAGCAGCAAAACAGAAACGCCATGTCATGCTCATCGGTGATCCCGGTACGGGCAAGTCAATGATTGCACGTGCCATGACCGAATTTTTGCCGACCGAGGAGCTGGAAGACATACTGGTGTATCCCAACGCTGATGACCCCAACACCCCAAGGATTCGGGTTGTTCCCTCGGGCAAGGGAAAGGAAATTGTTGAAAAAATGAAGATGGAGGCTCGCAAGAGAGAGCAGCAACAGTCCCAGCTCATCATGACCATCGTTGCATTCATTGTGATGATTTCCATAATGGGTGCGGTGCTCACCGGAGATTTGATGCTTGCCCTGTTCGGCCTCATCGCTGGCGCCATGATATACCTCATTGCAGGCAGGGGAAGCATGCTGCAGCGGAAGGAAGAGGCAAACATCCCGAAGCTGCTGGTCTCCCACGACTCCAGTGAATCTCCTCCTTTTATCGATGCCACCGCTGCCCATTCAGGTGCGCTCCTTGGCGATGTCCGCCATGACCCGTTTCAGGCAGGCGGCCTGGAAACACCGGCGCATCTCAGGGTGGAGGCGGGGGCCATCCACCGGGCCCACAAGGGAGTGCTCTATATTGATGAAATCAACACCCTCAGCCTTCCCTCGCAGCAGCATCTGCTCACTGCCATACAGGAGAAGAAATTCTCCATCACGGGACAGTCGGAGCGAAGCGCCGGTGCCATGGTGAAGACTGAACCGGTGCCGTGCGATTTCATTCTCGTCTGCGCGGGAAACCTTGATGCGGTGGCCGGCATGCATCCTGCGCTCAGGAGCAGGATACGGGGCTACGGCTACGAGGTGTACATGAACAACAAGATGGATGACAACGAGGAAAACAGGAAAAAGCTCATCCGATTCGTGGCGCAGGAGGTGGTGAAGGACAAAAAGATACCCCATTTTGACCGTGCGGCAGTGGCCGAGGTGATACGGGAGGCCCAGCGAAGGGCAGGGCAGAAGGGAAAACTCTCACTCCGCCTTCGGGAACTCGGAGGGCTTGTGCGGGTTGCCGGGGACCTTGCCAAAACCGAGGGAAAGGATGTGGTGACATCCGAACACGTGTTGAGGGCAAAAAAGATTGCGAGAAGCCTTGAACAGCAGGTGGCGGATGTGTACATTGACAAGAAAAAGACCTACAAATATTTTGACGTGGAGGGTGCAAAGGTGGGTACGGTGAACGGCCTTGCGGTCATGTCCGCCGACCCCTCGCTCAGTGAATATTCTGGTCTTATTCTTCCCATTGTGGCCGAGGTGACTCCTGCCGGCTCCAAGGCAGAGGGAAAAATCATTGCCACCGGAAAGCTCGGTGTGATTGCACGGGAGGCCGTCAAGAATGTGTCGGCAATCATCAAAAAATATATCGGTGAGGATATCTCCGACAAGGATATCCACATTCAGTTCATCGGCACCTACGAGGGAGTTGAGGGAGACTCGGCGTCCATATCAGTCGCCACGGCGGTCATTTCGGCAATGGAACGCTCGCCGGTGCTTCAGGATGTGGCCATGACGGGCTCACTGAGCATTCACGGTACGGTATTGCCCGTGGGCGGTGTCACCGCAAAAATTGAGGCGGCGGCAAATGCGGGCATAAAAAAGGTTCTCATTCCAAAGGCAAATCTCCGTGATGTGCTGGTGGAGGAAGAATATCAGGACAAGGTGGAGATAATCCCCGTGGCAACCCTCAATGAAGTGCTGGAACACGCTCTCGTGAGCGGGGCAGGGAAGAAACGGCTGTTGAAAAGGTTGAATGTTCTCGAGGAAATGGTTACGTGATCCATCCGGGGCCCACCTGGGCCTGCAGCACCACTTTACTGAGCGTGAACTCAAAGGCACTCAACGAAATGCTCACATAGTTGCTTCCTGTGGTCACTGCATTTTCGATGCCATTTCCCCCCAGCGTGTTGTTGAGGTAGGTGCCCCAGGCATTCGGGTAATCGGTGGTGATGTTTATGGTGAGGGTGTCGCCATAGCACTGGTAGGTACTTGAACTTAAAAAGGTACTCCTGATGGAATAGGTGCCGTAGCCGCTCACTCCCGTTTTTCCCGCCACGCCAGTGATGTCAATCACCGTCATGTTGAGGATTTTGGTGACATTTGAAACAGAAATAGTCGGAGGGTACAACAGGGAATTGCCGGTTGACTGGCTTATCACCACCGCCCCTCCCTCGTAAATGTAATCCTGATCCACAAAATAGGCATTATTGGCAGTGTACTGTATTGTTCCAAACTCTGACGAGTAGCTGATGGTTGCGCTCGTATAATAGTTGCCTTCTATCTGAAAATGTCCGTGTGTGGGCGACGACGCCGCAAATGAGACATTAAATGGAGTGGAAATTGATGAAAGGATATCGGTGGAGAGTTTGTAATCATCATTGAGCAGGTTTATGGTATAGCTTGTGCCGCTGGGAAGAGCCACCGCCACAGGCTGGTCAAACAGCTCCTGCACACCGCTTGTAATGGTAAGGTTTATCTGGTAACCAATGCCACTCTGCCACACCACCGCTGAAACAGATGCATTGGTGGTGGCATTGTCGGAAAGTGTTGCGTTATAGGTATCCCCATCCTCCAGTGTTTCGATAACCAGCTCAAAGGAGCTGACGGAGAGCACGTTATTCACCTCATCTGAGGTAAAGCTGGAGTTCGTGTATGATTGGGACACCATGCCGCTTCCCGTGACACTCACACTGAAATTGCTGTCATCTGAAGAAATAATCTGCAGTGAGCCAAAAGCGCGTGAGGAGACAAAATAGGGCAATTCTTTGCTCCCGAGAGTGATGGAATTCATCAGTGCCGAGGAGCTCTGTTCCATTGCCAGAAGGTCAAGAGAATACTTCAACCCCGCAAACTGATTTGTCACCATATCCATATGCTCCGATTCCCTTCCCTTCATCCATTGCGGAACGTAGTACACCTGCACGGTGATGAGCACGGTCACCATTACCGTAATCACAAGTATTGCCACAATAACCCCTACTTGTCCCTTACTGTTCATCATATATGAATTCCCCCCTCTTAAATAACTTTACGATATTTTGAGGCATGCTACCTCCTCCTCATGTATATGAAAATGGCCGCTGCCACTGCCAGAATACATGCCGCTCCAATGAGTACGGTGAAGAGGGGAAACCCGCCTCCTTCTTCCTCGTTCTGCACCACCACCTGCACGGAGGAAACGCTGCTGTATTCATCGCCATCATATGAGCGTGCATATATGGTGTGAGGACCATTTGCATATTCGCCAGTATTCCATTGATAACTCCAACATTCGGTGCCTTCAACTGCTTTCCACGCACCGGCATCTATCTTCACCTCCACCTTCTG
>QMSU01000040.1 GCA_003650975.1 Thermoplasmata archaeon | reverse complement strand
ATGTATTTTAAGATTACTGATGATGGCCACCAACACCGCATAATTATGAGAGGGTGGAAACATGCCGTTGCACCATGTGAACGGGGGCTGAGGGCCAACCCATCCATTCTTTCATCTTCTTATGAAGGGGATGGTGGGAACGGCAGCATGCACACATGAGTGAAACCGCCTCGCAATAAACTATTCTTTCATTCTCCTTATGAAAGGAAAGGCAGGAATGGCAGCATGCACACATGAGTAAAAGCATCTGTAATACTATCTTTCATTTTCTCATGAACACAGGAGAAGCTGCGACATCCGCTCATTCATTTTTATATGAAGGGGGGTGATGGCTACAACGGCATGCACTTCTTATGAAAGGAAAGGCAGCAACATCCACTCCTTCATTCTCCTTATGAAAGGAAAGGCAGCAACATCCACTCCTTCATTCTCCTTATGAAAGGAAAGGCAGCAACATCCACCTTTCATTATCTTGTGAAGGAGGAATTAGCAGCAACACCCGTCTTTCATTTTTTAATTCTCGTGAAAGAAACAGGCACATGGATTCATGAGGGACTGTGAAACAGAAATCTCTTCACTCCTCTTTGATTATTTTCAAAATATCTCTGAATTCGGGGGCATCTGCCGATGCCAGCAGTTCATAGATGGCCGTCTCTGCGGTGGTGACGGTGATGCCTGCCTGTGCGAGGCGCTGTATGGCAATTTCTTTGTCTTCTGCATGCCGTGAGCCGGTGCAGTCAACGGCCACGTGCACATCGTACCCTGCGTGCTGCAAATCCAGCGCGGTCTGGAGCACACATATGTGGGTCTCTATGCCCGTGAGGAGGCACTGTGTTCTCCCGAGAGTTTCAATACGCTCGGCAAAAGCGGGTTCCCGAACACAGCTGAAGGTTACCTTTTCAATGGGCTGTCCGGTGAGGCCAAGGAGTGGTGATGTGGTTCCCAGCTTCCGCTGCTCCGTGTGGATGATGGGAATGTGGAAAATGTGTGCAGTCCTCACGAGTTTGGATGTCTGTTTCAGCATCCGCTCGTGTCCAGGAATGTGTGGGAGCATCCGCTCCTGAAAATCAATGCACACAAGAAAAGTGTTCCCCCTTGAAAGCATTATAGTTCTGCTTCAAAGTCCTCCGGCGTATATTTGAACTCCTCATCGCTTTTGATGTCACCCCGTGCCTTCAGCACCTCGCGGGCAAGCAGCCAGTAGGTGAGGGCAAGCGATTTTCTCCCCTTGTTATTCACCGGTATAACCAGATCCACGTATCCCGTTTCGTTGTTGGTGTCGCAGAGCGCGATGATGGGGATGCCCGTTTTGATTGCCTCGTTCATTGCCTGGCGGTCACCTATGGGGTCGTTGACAAGGACCAGATCCACCTCATGGTAGTTGCTGCTGATGGGATTGGTGAGTGTTCCCGGCAGGAATCTTCCCGGCTGGGCAATGAAACCGCATGCATCGGCGAGCATGGTGATGGGCTTTCTCGCATAGTGGCGCACCGCCGCCACCATCACCTTTTCCGGCTCATATTTTGCGAGAAGATGCGCGGCATGTCTTATTTTTCTATCGGTTTCCTCGATGTTGATGAGGTACAGGCCATCGTTTCGCACCTTTGCAATGTATGGCTTCATGTGCGCTGTTCCCTGCTGGGTTCCTATCTCGGTACCGCTTGATATGTACATTTCCTCTGAAACCAGTAATTTCCTCTCTTCTTCCATTATGTCACCCTATACGACTGGCCCTTTTATATATTTTCCTCTCTCCCTCACGGTAATGGGTATCAAATCCTTCTCGAACTCCAGCAGGGCAAGCTGCACGGGATCAAACAGCCCCTTGGGTGGCTTTACGAGAAGCGGCGCTCCCATGGCTATCTGGAGCGAACGTGCCCCGATGATGCGAGCTTTCTCATACCGTGTATATTTCACCATAATCCTCCTAAAACGTGTAAATTGGTATGCGGTATATATTTAAAAACTTTCCTTTTTTGCTGTAGGCAATTTTTTGCATCACAGACCCAGAGGCGTCATCGACCGGATTCATCCATTTTCATATCTTTTGGACGAAGAATGAAGGGTGTATTTGGCAATACAAACATACTCATCACTTATTATGACAGGCCATCACCTGTTCATAAGCATAACCAGAGCATCATGCCCTCAGAAATACTGGATGGCGAAAATTATATGTACCGATTGTTAGCCTATTAACCATAAAGTGTTGGAGGTGGCGAAAATGGCGAAATATATTGATGGGTTAATCTGCATCTTGATAGGAGTGGGTCTTTTGATACCGATGGTAACCGGAGGAGTAGTGCTTTCCCAAAAATCCTCTTTCACACCAGTTGTTTCCTCTTGTGATGGTTATGACTATGTGATTGTCACGACAACAGACCTCGAAAACAGCATCACCCACCTGAAAGAATGGAAAGAATTTCTCGGTTACTCTGTAAAGGTGGTGACCATTTCCTGGATTTCATCAAACTATCAGGGAGCGGATATGCAGGAAAAAATCAGAAATTTCCTGATAGATACATATGAAGAATGGGGGATACACTATGTCCTGATTGTCGGTAGCCGCAATAGTATTCCAATGAGGGATTGTTATCCTGATCCCGCCACCCATAAAAATAATGATCCATATTTCATGGCTGCTACCGATTATTACTATGCAGACTTAACCGGGGACTGGGATAGCGATGGAGATGGGTATTTCGGTGAATACTCAGAAGATAACATGGATTTCCATCCGGAAGTATATGTCGGGAGAATACCGAGTGATGACCCCGACAAAGTGGAGGAGATATGCCAGCGCATCATCGGTTTTGAATCCAGCAGCGGACCCTGGAAAAAGAATGCATTGTTACTGGGTGCCGTCGTTTCATATGAAAATGAGGTGAGGTCACTGGGGGCAATGCACCGTACCGATGGTGCAACGCTGATGGAGGAATGCTGGAACGATATTCTGAAACCGAATGACTTTACCCCCACAAAAATGTACGAAAAGGAAGGGATACGCCCCTCTGAATATCCGTGTGACTATCCCTTGAACGAGTCGAATGTTCTGTCTGAATGGCGGAAAGGATACGGGATAGTAAACATGCTCGGTCACTCTGCACCGGCAGCAGTCTACAGACATGTATGGATAAGCGATGACGGGGATGAGATTCCGGAGATAACCGAACTCAGGGATATACGATTTTTGGATGAAAGAGATGTATCGGAATTATGCCTGAAAAAACCGCCGATTGTGTTTTCTGGAGGGTGTGTGCAACTTTACACCTCAAGGAACATGGGAAGGACTTTTATTGAAGACGGAGGAGCGGTTGCGTTCATAGGTTCAACGGCCATAAGCTGGTACAATATCACCAAAAAGTGGGATGACAGGAGAGATGGAGGAAGCCTCTCCATTGACTATTATTTCTTCCATTACCTGATCAACGAAAACCAGAAATGTGCAGATGCACTTTACAATGCAAAGGTATATTACTACGAGCACTTTGGTTTTCCTCTCACCGGAGAGAATCAATCAATTAAGATATCGGCATTTTATCAAAATCTCTACGGATTCAATTTATATGGCGATCCGTCGCTGGGTCTAACCACAGATAAAACCGATACCGATCCTCCCACAGTCACTATTGAGAAACCCGGAAAGTATCTCTACATCTCTGATAGGGAGATTATTCCCACCGGCACCGCAATTATACTGGGCAATATTACCGTGAGCGTGAGTGCTGCGGATAACCTAACTGGAATTGATGGAATCGAGTTTTATGTTGACGATGAATTAAAGGCAACTGTGGAGGGGGAACCGTATGAGTGGCTCTGGGATGAGAGGATAATGGGGAGACACACTCTGAAGGCGGTTGCTTACGACAATGCGGGAAATACGGCTGCGGCTGAACAGAGAGTCTGGATCATCAACATCTAAGTCTATTTGTCTCTGACGAAAAGAATCCATCGTGCCCGCCTGTCCGTCTAGTATGCCATCATGAGAAAAATATTTTTATGGCTTCCCAATTCAGGGGCATACATGATGGAGGAACTGGAACTGGTGAAAAAGACCGAGGCAGAGGCACTGGATGCCATTGAGAAGGCAAAGGCAGATGCAGAGAGAATCATTCAGAAGGCACGGGAAAAGGGAAAACGTGAGCGGGAAAAGATGGTGGAGAAGGAAAGGAAGAAAGTGGCCAAATCCCTTGAGAAAACGCGGGAAAAGGCTGAAAAGGAGGCCCGTGAGATAGTGGAGAAGGCCAGAAAAGATGCATCTGCCCTCAAAAAGCGACTCAGCAGAGATGCGGAAAAAGTGGCAGATGAGATACTCAAAGAGTTATTGTGATGCCATGTTACTCCCAAGCGAGATGAGCAGTGTTACCATTCTCACGCATAAGGGTACTGGTGACGAGCTTGTTGCCACGCTGCACAAAAGCGGCCTCATGGCGATAGAGAAAACCTCCGAAAATGAGGGAGTTTTTGAAGGGAGTGTACCCGATGATGCGGGGGTGCTTGCCACCTATGACCTGCGGCTTTCCAGGATTCTGGAAATATTGAAGGCCTATGAGCCGAAACAGAAGGGAATCCGGCACATGCTGGGCAGGAAAATCGAGAAAAAAAGGGTGAAGCCCAGGACGCTTGCGGAGAAAATTGCGGAAGCTGAACATCTGCTGGACGAGGTGGAGGCAACGGTACTGGATACCGAGAGGCGCATAAACGAGCTGCAAGAAGAGAGGGAGGCGTTGGAGGAAAAAAAGAGAAAACTGGAACTGCTCTCGCTTTTCCCCATAGATGTGGCATGGCTCGGAAAGAGCAGATACGTCATCCTCAAATTCGGAATAGCAACTGACCTTTCTCCCATAAAAGATGCGGGCATTGATTTTTATGCCCGGCCGGTGGGAGGGAAAAAGGAGAAGCAATGGGCGGTACTGCTCGTTTCCCATGTGTCCCAGGAAGAAAAACTGGGCGCACTGAAGCATTTTGAGGAAATCCCCATTGAGGGAAAGGGTCCTCCCGCGCAGCTGCTCCGGGATACAGAAAGGCAGATGGAGACACTCACCAGGGAGATGGAATCCATGAAGAGGGAGCTTGCGGAAGTGTACCGGAAAAGGAGGCACGATATTCTTTCGGTAAGGGAGGAAATACGGATTGAGAAACAGGAAAAGGACATATACCGCAATTTCGGGGAAACCAGATACACCTTCGTGATCCAGGGATGGTGTCTCACCGAGCATGAGAAACAGCTGAAAACGCTCATAGAACATGCCACCGGGGGAGACAATGTGACCCTCTGCAGGAGGGTGCCGCGAAATCCCGGCGATGCCCCCATCCATCTGAAGAACCCGCGATGGGCGCGGCCCTTCGAAACATTTCTGGAACTGTTTTCCCTTCCGAAATACAACGAGGTGAACCCCACGCTGTTTCTGGGAATTTCATTCATCATCTTTTTTGCGATCATGCTCGGCGACATGGGCTATGGAACCGTTATTTTTCTGCTCTCTCTTGTTGGTTACTTCAAGTTCAAGGAGAGCGAGTTCATCAGAAGCTGGTCGTTCATAGGCATACTTCTGGGCCTTGCCACCATGGTGGCGGGCTTTCTATTCAACGGCTTTTTCGGAGATTTCGTCCCCCGTTTCATTTACGGCAACACCGAGCAGATGCTGTACCATATGGAGATATTTGGCTTCACTCTCCCCATTGACGCGCTGCACAAACCGGTCATCATTCTCGCCATTGCCCTGATACTGGGCCTTGCCCATCTCAACATGGGATTCGCTGTGGGGATGTATCAGAATGTCAAGAGAAGAAATTTCAGGGGAATTGTGGAGGAACAGATACCCTGGTTTTTACTCCAGATAGGCGGGGGCATGCTCATCGGTGAAACGCTTCTGGAACTCTGGACGCTGGGAAGCACAGCCCAGATAATCGCCATCGTTTTCACCATCATAGGCATCATCTTTCTTTTCAAAAGGAAGGGTCCCCTTGGATTTTTCGAAATCACCGGGTATATGGGTGACTGGCTCTCCTATGCACGGCTGCTGGCGCTGGGCCTTGCCACGGCGGGAATGGCGCTGGCATTCAACATTGTTGCCCAGCTTCTGCCGGATATTGTTCCATACATAGGCGTGGTGCTCATGCCCATCGTGCTTGTGGTTGCGCACTTTGCCAACCTGCTGCTCCAGGCGCTGGGGGCCGGCGTGCACGCACTCCGCCTGCAGTATGTGGAGTTTTTCAACCGTTTCTATGAAGGGGGAGGAAAAAAGTTTGTGCCATTCCAGATTGTAAGGAAATTTACGGAGGAAATAAAATGAAAATGAAATGGAGAATGTTGGTAGTGGGGGCAATGCTCCTGGTGGCCATGCCACTTGCCATGGCTCAGGAGGGCGGAGAGGAATACAAGGCGAACGTCATACTCGGCTGCATGCTTGCCATGGGAATAGCGGGTGTTGCATCCGCCATCGGTCTCGCGCTGGCGGGAAGCTCTGCGGTGGCGGTGACGGCAGAAAAACCCGAGCTGTTCGGAAAACTTCTGGTGTTGCAGGTGCTGCCCATGACGCAGTCGGTGTATGGCCTGCTCACCGCAATCCTGCTCATGATGGGTGCGGGACTGCTCGCAGGAGGTGGCACTGAGATGACGTCGCTCATGGGAACCGGCGCCATATGGATAGGTCTTGTGGTGGGCATCACCGGCCTTTCCGCAATAAACCAGGGAATGGTGGCATCGGCATCCATTGCATCGGTGGGCAGGAACCCCGATGTGGCGGCGCGAGGCATCATATTCACCGTGATGCCAGAAACCATCGCCATTTTCGGGCTGCTGGTGGCAATACTCCTCATGACGGGCCTTGGGCTGCTCTGAGACCATGGCGCTTGATACCCTCATCCAGCGGATAGCCGAAGAGGCAGAAAAGGAGAAAGCGGAGATTCTCGCGAGAGCGGAATCCGAGGCAGCGGCAATCATAGCACAGGCGAAGGCAGAGGGCAGGCAGGAGGCAGAAAAAATCAGAGAACGAGGGGAAAAGGAAAGGGCAAGGCTCAGGGAGAAAATTCTCGCGGCGGCAAGGAGAGAGGCCCGAATGCACATCACCAATGCAAAGGAGGAATCCATTGCCCTCTGCATGGAGGCGATAAAGGACAAAATGCGTGCGCTCACGGGCGGGGAATATCAGAAAATAGTTGAGGAACGCATTGCGCAGGCACTGGACACCACGGAGGGCATGTACATGATTGCGACGCGGAAGGAGGACAGAAGCATTGCGCAGAAACTGGGCATTGAAGTGAAGGGGGAGAGAGAGGGTATAGGTGGTGTGATACTGAAAAGTGCCGACGGGCGCATGGAGATAGACCTCACCTTTGATTTCATGCTGGAAAGTGAAAGAGATACGATTCGCAGAATGATTGCCAGAAAATTGCTGGAGCAAACATGATTGAACTGCTTATCGCTGTGGCGGGCATTGCGGTAATGGTGCGGCTTATCCCATCGTTCATGCTGTACGCCGGTTTCTCCTATCCCAATGCAAAATTCAGTGCCATACCCAACAGTTATATAAAGGAAAGGGAAGTGGCGCGGCTGCTTGAACTGAAGAACCTTGAGGATATCAAAAACAACGTGGTGAGCAGGGATTTTATCCTGGAAGGGGAGACTGCCCGGGAAATCCAGCAGAGCGTTGACGCATCGCTGGTGCGCATCATTTCCATGGCAAAAAATGACTCCCCATCAAAGGTACAGTGCTTCTACGATGCATATCTCGAGAAAATCGATGCGGAAACAATAAAGAAAGCAGTGAAAAGCATCATGGAGGGAAAGGAGACGGAGGGTGTGGCCTTCAGCGATGCCGGTAAGGAACTTCTGGAAAAACTCTCCGGTGCCGAAAGGGATGACGTCATACCCATTCTCAGGGAACACGGATATAATGTAGTTCCTGAAATGTCCTATGATGATAT
>QMSU01000039.1 GCA_003650975.1 Thermoplasmata archaeon | reverse complement strand
TCAATGGTCATGACAACGCTGAAATCATCTTTCCGATAGGTGATAACAAAGGTACCATTTTCCTCGTAAAACCGGTTCCCCCCTATGGTGACATTGCACCTTTCGTAATCCAGGGTGAAATCCATGAGCGGACGGCAGGTGAGAGATTCGATGCATTCCTCATCATCCAGCAGGGCTGCAAACACCCCCACCACCCGGGAGAGTGGGCAATTCAGATTGCCGAAGGTGAAAAACATTATGATGATATCTTGTTCCTCGCCCCTGATATTTGCATACCACCACTCGTACCAGTGGATGATATGGCTTTCATTCTCGTGGTATTTGAAATGAGCGGCATCATCGTTCCCGCAGGAAACCACAGATGATGGCACGTCGCCATGCGATACCGGTGCCTCATGCTCGGTGCTATGGGAAGGTGCCGTGATTTGGCCCGCAAGAATCACAAGGGTGATGAGGATGGCCGCGTGTTTCATTCCATGAATTCGGCTATATCCAGCTCTTCAAGTCTTTTCTTCCCGGGGATGCCGTTTCTGTCCCAGCCCCGTGCGGCAAAGTAGTCATCGAGCATCTCCCTTTCCTCCTCCGTGCTCACGAAACTTCCCTTTGCTGCACCCTCCGGAATCGGCCGGTGTATCTTCTCCGGCAGCCTGCAGTCCTCCCGTTTCCATCCCGCCTTGATATTGAATATGTGTTTGAGGGTGCATATTCTCTCTCCGATGGTCACCAGTTCGTCCTCGCTCAGGGGTTTTCCGGTCACCGCATCGAGCATATCGGCAAAGTTGAGCAGATAGATTCCCCTTGAGAATTTGCACACGCCCAGCGAATCGTACACCGCCATGAAATTTTCCATCTGTGCTATCTCATATCCCTTGTCCCTGCTGCTGAGCCGGTCCACGCCCTCAAATTTCCAGAATTTCCCGGTGAGTTCCAGTGCGTATGCTCCAGAGCGCAGGTGGCATGCACCCCGCGGTGATGTCATGAAGGCGAGAGCCATCCCCTTTATTCCCCTCACATCATAGGCGGGTGGTTCCATCCCCCGCACATGCACCGCATACGCCTCTGCGCCACTGTCTATTTTTTCGGCGATTCTCTTCACTCCCTCGGCAAGCAGGTCGCCAATGCCCTCCCGGCGAGCCATTTTTTCGATGAGTTCCAGCAGGGCCTCTCCATTTCCGAATGTTGCATCCACGCCGAGCTCTTCCTTTCCGAGAATGCCGTTTTCATACAGGTCCATGACAAGACCCACCACTCCTCCGGCGGAGATGGTGTCCATGCCGTGGAGATCGCACAGTTCGTTGGCCCGTGCGACATACTCCACGTCTTCTATGCCGCAGTTTCCCCCGAGGGAGAAAAGGGTTTCATATTCTATTCCATCGAGGGAGCCGTCAAACTTTTCCATGACAAATGCCTTGCCGCACGGTTTGGTGCACTGTACGCACCCCTTGTTCTTTATGGCAAATCGTGGAGCCCAGTAATACGGGTCAATCTGCTGGCGGCGGTCGAACACCCCCTCCCGCCAGTTGCGCGTGGGGAACGTTCCCTTCTCCTTGTTCATCCACTCGAGAAATTCCCCGGTGCCATATTTTCCATCGTCCTGGAAGGCCGGGCTCTCCTTGAGCTTCGTGTAGGCCTCGGCCATCACCCGGTACATTTTTTCCGGGTTTGCCACCGGTATATCATGGGTGCCCCTCACCGCTATGGCCTTGAGATTCTTGCTCCCCATGACCGCACCGATGCCCCCCCTGCCGGACTGGCGATCCTCGCAGTCAATGACGGCAAAGCGCACCAGCTTCTCCCCGGCCATGCCGATGCCTGCCACAATCACATCCTTTCCTTCATCCTCTTTAATGGCATCCGCCGTATCTCTGGTTGTCGCCCCCTGCAGGTGCTCTGCCGATTTTATGGCCACCTCATTATCATTGATGAGAAGATACGAGAGTTTCTGTGCCTTCCCGGTCAGTATGAGCATATCATATCCAGCCTGTTTGAGGGAAAGGCCGATACGACCGCCCATGACACCCTCGCCCCATCCGCCGGTGAGCGGTGATTTTGAAAAGAATGATGTTTTCCCGCCGGTGGGGACAGCGGTACCGACAAACAGCCCCGGTGCCACCATGAGTGCATTGTCCGGTGAAAACGCATCCACCTTTGCATCCACCACCCTGTTCATGAAATAGGCACCGAAACCGCACCCGCCGAGATACCGTGCAGCCAGTTTTTCATCCAGCGGTTTTTTCACACCCTCTCCCGTGGTAAGATTGACCGTCAATACACTTCCGCCGTATCCGTTCATTTTCACACCTCCACCACCAGCGCATCCTGCGAACAGAATTTCACACATTCCGGGTCACCGCCGCACAAATCGCATTTATATGCTTTCTTTTCGTGAATCCATACTGCATGCAGGGGACATGCCCGTTCACATGCCCTGCATCCCGTGCAATTTTCATAGTCCACATACACAATGCCCGCATCATTCTTTTTCATGGCATCGAACTTGCACGCATCGATGCACTCAAAATTGCAGAGATGACCGTGACTGCATACGAAAGGAACATCCTCGATGACATTTTTTTTCTCCACCCTTATTCCGGAGCGATAACTGTTGACCACATTCCAGTGCTTCATGGAACACACCACCTCGCACATCACGCACCCGCAACATTTCTCAGGAATTGCCTTCACATACATTGCTATGAAATGGAAAAACAATTTATAATATTTAGGTTGGGGGATGTGCCGGATGAATTGGATGATGCGGGGCAATCCCCGCCGTATTTCATTTCTGATGAAGATGGGCGGATACGGCAGTTCCAGGGGCATTCAATGCCTGTTGTACCTGCTTGTGTTTCTTTGCACCACGTACCAATTTTCACAGGCAATGAGATTGTCACCCCTTCACCTCACTTTCACTTTTTAATTTGATGTTCCGCACACCCGTATTCAGAAAGTTATTTAATGAATGGAACACATATAAATTGTGAAAGGCAGGGGATTGAAGGGGCCGGCATACTTTGTTTTATCCATTGTGCTTTTGCTGATACTTTTTATTTCCTCGAGCATGTATTTTGTCAATGGTGAGTTTGTGGGGCTGCCCTATATGCTTGCCGTCATTCCGGAACTGCTGCTTATGGCCGGATGTCCTCAGAAAAAGATGCACAGAATGACCCGTCTGGGAAGATACGAAATGATGGGAGGGGCCATTCTTGTCATGCTCATTCTGCCGTTATTCATAGACAGTATCGCCGAGCTGCAGTATAAGAATATCAGTTTTGGGGGAGGTGATTACCGTGAAAGAGCAATTCTCGGTGTGGTGGCCATACTTTTTGGCAGCATGCTGGCCATTGTGGGTGCGCTTCACTACAGATACCGTAAATCCCTGCTACATGGGAATACAAAAACCGATACCGTTTTTGAAGAAGGCACCCGCGACCGCTCCGATGGCGGCGAGCTGCTGGCGCATGTTGCTCGCCATGCGGTGCCAGCGATCGCCGTGCTCATCACTGCAAGCTTCCTTGCATGGCTGGCAACCCCCCTTGTAATACGGTGGGATAAAATACTCCCGTACCTTACTCTTCTGATGATCGGGGTCGTGTTCATCATACTGTACCGGCATGGCACAAAGAAAAAAACAAACTGATTCTTTGCCGTCCATTGGCAAAGGGTTTATAAACACATATTCGTTTAAGGTGTAGTAAGTGCTGAGTGCTATCATCTAGCACTGAAGTGAAACGGGTGAGGCGGAAATGCAAACAAGCCCCACCTCACAGGGGTTATGTGAGAGGATAGTAATGAAATGTAAGAGATTCCGCGAGAAGAGAGGTATGCGGGTTGTATGCGCCCTGCGGGGGCTGGTGCTTGCGGATAGATGCGGAAAGAACTGTTATCTTTATGTAAAGAGGTAATGTCTTCCCTATGTGCGGTACACTTCCCGGTAGATGGGCGATTTTACCAGTTCATCCTTTCTTTCTCTGAAGGCGATGGCACGTTCCTTTGCCTTCAGTGATGCCTCCATCAGCCGTTCAGCCCGCTCTCCGGTTACTTTGTGGGCTTCAAGATAGCGGTCTCTGTTGATATCCGGGAATACATTATATGCGCAGAAGGGGATGAGTTTGTCTCCCGCTGCATAGTGGATGCTGCATCGCTGCACACGGTTGATGTCATAGTTGTAATAATCCTGAAAATGCATCATGCCGAGGAACAGGAAGGAGTGATGGAACGTTCGGAGTGCGGAATAGTCGCCGTGAACAAAGATGCTCTGTATCATTGCGGAGAGTTTTTCCCCGTTGGGCAGTTCGTCGCGGATGATGTAATCCAGAAGCTTTTTTGCCAGAGATTTTCTCAGTCCCCCATACCTGATGGCTCCGGGAATGAGCGAAGCACCGAACACCGCCTTTTTGAGCATGCTTCCGTGCAGTTCGTTGACATCCCTTATGAACCGATCAACATCAATGAATTCTGTTATGGGGATGAGGGAGTGTGTTTCCCGGTCTGCATATGCATAGGTGGCAATACCGCATTTCTCACTGTTGTAGAAGTGGACATGCTCATCCTTTCCCACAATATCGGCAAGTGCCGCCACGGTGGGGACGGGATACCATGCTTCCATGCCGAAGCCGAAGATTTTTTTCAGTTCTTCCACGATGTCCGACTGCACCACCCTCAATTTATCTCGATCACCCTTTTTGATGTATCCCACGAGAGATATGGGCTGGAAATTGACGGCCACGATTCCCCGTTCGATGTTGTGCATGGCGAATTTGACTATATCGGGTGTCTCCTTCAAATTGAGCTGGCTTACGGTGGGGACAAGCACGATGCTTTTTATGCCGCCCTCCCTGTATGCCTCAAGGGCAAAGGGCATTTCATAATGATTCTTTGGATTGCTGTTCTTTGAGGGGTGCACTCCGTCAAAGGAGGTGTAGATGGTTTTCAATCCGGCATCAATCCATCGGGATATTTTTTCAGTGATTTTCCGGGGGTTTTCCAGATAGTCAATGGCCACCGAAATGGAGTTGGTGTTGAGCTGTATATGGGGCGAGCCCAGTTCCCTTCCCGCTTTTATGATCTCATCGAGGTCATCCCGTAACAGTGGCTCCCCGCCGGTTATCTGAATGGGGGGTGTGTATCCATTGAGATCGTGTGCACGTTTGATGCCGTATGCAATCTCTTCAACACTGGGCTCGAAGATGTATCCCGCCTTTTCCTCATAAAAGAAACAGTACCAGCATCTCAGGTCGCACCTGTTTGTCACCACCACATTGAGCAGGGCGGTGGTGTTTTTGTGCTGGTCGCACAGTCCGCAGTGATGCAGAGGTTTCTCAAACGATATGTCGGTATGAACTGTTGCCACCAGATTATCCGTTGTCTTGAATCGCATAATTTTGTCCCAGTATTCCATGGTGCCAATGCGCTCCATGGTGCCATTCTCCTTGAGAAGATAGATAATGCCATCCTTTTCCACATAGGCCGCACCCACCGTTTCCGGTACCTTCCCCTTCTCAAGGGATGTCTCATCGATGCTCGTGGTATGTTCAAGGATGGTAAAACCATTTTTGCGCGCATGCTCTTCGATAAATGACATGATGTCCCCAATTCTTTTCCAGCTTAAATATTTTTCTTATTTCCGCCCGCATCAGATGAGAATTTCATGGGATTCTGAGCGAGATGAAATTCCGAGTCCGCCTTTAAAGGCACTGTCAAGATAAAAAAATGCACATGTTCATCTGATTGAGAAAGAACACATGGGATGAACATATCTGGAACTGCCTTCTTTACCATCCTTCATAAGGAGTATGGGATGGTTAACCTGACAGTCTCGCCTTTAGAAGAGGTAAATCTTTAAGATACGGTTAATGATTTAATACGGTAAATAAAATGAATAAACCTGTAAAAACCCACCCCACAATTGGCGCATGTGGTCTTGATTGTGGCTTATGCCCAAGATACTACACGGTGGGGCCCTCGAGATGTCCTGGATGTTGTGGTCCTGATTTCTTTAACAAACATCCATCATGTTCCTTCATATAACTTGTTGCGTGAAGAAAAGGAATCTTGAAGTTTGCGCTGAGTGTTCAGACTTTCCATGTTCTAAATTTAAAAGTGAAGAAGAATATCAGCAATTGGAAGAGTCTTCTTCTTATCCATCATACAAAAAAGTTATGCCGAATCTGAATTTTATTAAAAAACATGGAATTGAAAAATTCGTAGAGCAGCAGAAAAAACGGGTTAGAGTACTTGAAACAATGATAGAGAATTTTGATGATGGCAGATCGAGAAGTTTTTTCTGCAAGGCAGCAACCTTACTCGATTTAACGAGTTTGGAAAACTCATTGGAGGTGGCATCCAAGAAAATAAAAGCAGAAAATATTGCATCAAACAATATTAAAGCCAAAGCAAAAATTCTCAAGAGTATCCTTAACGAAATTGCTCTCACGAAAGGAGTGGAATTAGTTAAGAGAAAGAGGTAACATATGGTTAACGATTCAATCGCCCAAATTGCTTTCGGCAACTTCTTTTATCCACAATACGCTGGAGGGGACACACAGGTATGAATGGGAATCTGACGGGGTCATTTATTGCTAAAAGGAATAAGGAAGAATCCTCATCAGTGCAAAAATTTAATCTGCTGTTTTGTGCTGGTGTGTTCCATGATGAAACCGGTAAAACAATTATAATCAAAGAGTATGGCCATCAGGGTAGATATTCGCGGGCAATGGAACAGCATATCGCTTTTACGTGCCCATCAACCGGTGAGTAAAATGAGTGAAAAGTTCAGACTGGGGTGGCCTTTCCCCCTTCCCCTTGCTCTCATTTCTTGGAAAGGAAAGCCATTTAATGTGAAAACCGTTGATCTGTAGAAAGGTGTAATGAGAATGAGTTCTGTGGAGGATATCATAAAGAAATTGAGGGAAAGGGCCAGACCTGACCAGGTGGATGGTATGTCCCGGTACGGCATGGCGGCCGAGGGGAGACTGGGAGTGTCCGTTCCGGATATGCGGAAGATAGCAAAGGAAAACGGAAAGGACCATCGCCTCGCACTTGCGCTGTGGAAGACGGGAATACCTGAAGCGAGAATCGTGGCAGCAATGATAGCCGAGCCCGAGAAGCTGACAGAGGAACAGATGGAGGACTGGGTGAAGGATATCAATTCATGGGATGTCTGCGACCAGGTGTGCATGAACCTCTTTGAGAAAACACCCCTCGCCTGGAAAAAAATCCGTGAGTGGGCCGAGCGGGATGAAGAATTTGTGAAGCGGGCCGCCTTTGCACTGATAGCCTGCCTGGCGTGGCATGATAAAAAGGCAGGCGACAAACAGTTCATGGAACTCATCCCCGTGATACAGCGCGGCGCCACAGACGAGCGGAACTTTGTAAAGAAGGCCGTCAGCTGGGCGCTGAGGAATATCGGGAAGAGAAATCCGAATCTGAACATGATTGCCATAAATGCGGCCAGAGATATTCAGCATATGGATTCCAGGGCCGCACGCTGGATTGCCTCCACTGCCATTCGGGAACTCGAGAGTGAAGCGGTGCAGAGAAGACTGAAAAGGCGAAGGAATTGAAACCATGATATCCACTTTCTGATCCCTCTATTGATATTCCTCATTTTGACGGTCTAGAGTTACATGGCCACTGTTACATAAAGTTGTCATTATAAACCTGTTTAAAACTGTCAGTTAGATTTATTTACTCTTTTAAAATTATGTATGGTGAAGGGAGGTATGAAAAAGAGGAGAAAAGTACATATGGTAATTTTTATTGTAATTATCGCAGCAATGATGATAAATACCGGTGCGATACCGGGTTCCAGTTACAAAGAGAAAGCAAATCAGGGAAGGCTATTCGGACCGTTTTTATTTATTGAACCAGAAAAGACCGAGATTTTCGAGACCGAACCCCTAAATGTCACTGTTTCCATTAATGATGTTTTTGTTAATGATTTTCGTCCATTATTTGCGGCACCCCATCAACTGAGAGTTGATTTATAAAGGGTCAACGTATTTCTCTTTTGGTGGATG
>QMSU01000038.1 GCA_003650975.1 Thermoplasmata archaeon | reverse complement strand
TACTTTTTGTCTATGCCCGGGAAGTAGTACGGTGTTTCCACATACACGTGAACGGTATTTTCGTCATTTTCCTTCCATCCCTGGTACTTGGGGGTGGTGGTGTAGATGTAGTATTCCCCGTCAACTCCGCTCTGGGTGACATTTACCTCGTATCCGTTTACCAGGTAATACACCCTGAATTTTTCCGTGCTTACGTTTCTGTGAACCCGTATTTTTATCTCTGAGGTGGCATCCGCCGTTCCGCCGGGAAGAACGACACTCATCAGCGCATCTTCATAGCGAAGCGCTCCCTCATACGTTTCCCGGTTTCCCCCCTTGTCCACTGCGATTATTGTGTAATTGGCATTCCCGCCAGTATGGTTGTATATATAGATGTCGTTTCCGTCATCCAACATTTTATGGGATGTCCCATCTATGTCAATTGATATGTTCGCTATACCAAAATTATCCGTAATGTGTGCCGCAATCATGAAGCTGCCGCCCGCCTGCTGCATATCGGGAAGCACCGCCACCTCTATCTTCGGGGGGGAGGCATCGTAAAAGGGGGGATTGATCGAGAGAATGAATATGGCAAGCCAGGTGAAAAAATAGAAGGCTATGGGGCCGAACCATTCTTTTTTGCCAAATGCCGTGATGTCCACCTTCCAGAGCTGCAGCAGTTTGGCCATGAACCCTATTGCACACAGTGCGAACAGAAAACAGAGAGGCCACCGTATGCCGGCATCCACGCTCCTCCAGATGACATGGGATATGATGGCCACGATGATACCGAAGGAAAAGGAGACAAATGCGGTCTTTGCCTTTCGCAACTCCTTTTTCATGAATTTCTCCTCGTCAAACTCGGGGAGTGTTAGTTCCTCATCCATGGTATGCTATTGTCGGTTGTTTAAAAATCTATCCATATGCAAAAAACTTTATAGGAAACATCTTTTTAAGTAGATAGGGGGAATCATTATGAAATTGTGCAGGGAGTGCGATTACTGGGAAAAGGACAAATATCCTTATGGCGACATATATTTCGGCATATGCAGGCGCGAAATGAAACAGCAGTCTGAATATCACGAGTGTCATCTCAGGAGAATCTGAAAACGCCACATACCAACAATTATTTTAACCGTGTTACCATCAGAATTGTGCTCATTGAACTCATATTCTCCGTGCTGCTCCCGCTTATTCTCCTTTTAGCCATCTTTCTCTTTTTTATTCTGTACACCGAAACCCTGGAAAAGATAGGATTCGGGAAAAGAGAGGTTGCCCTCCTCATCATCGGCTCGGCCTCCACCATGTTCTTTGACATGCCCCTCTTCTTCTATGGCAACTATTTCCTTGCGCTCAACATTGGCGGCGCGCTCATCCCCATCGTGCTGGCATTTTACTTTATCCGGGTGTGCGGTTTTCCGTTTTCGCGGTACATTACCGGACTGGCTCTCGTTTCCATTGTTTCCTACATGGTGACCATGGTGAGCGAGCAGGGTGTCATCTCCTATTTTCCGTACTATCTTTTTCCATCCATCATTGCCGTGCTCCTGGCATTTCTCTTTTTTGCACGCTCCCCCAAAACGTGCGCATTTTCCTATTCAATATCAACGCTCGGCGTCATCATAGGTGCAGATCTTGCCCATCTCCCCAGCCTGTTCGAGCAACCATTCATGGGATCAATGGGGGGTGCCGGTGTGTATGACATGGTGTTTCTCGCCGGTCTCATCTCTTTCACGCTCTCATTTCTGTTTGTACGAAAGGAAAGGAGCAGCTGGAAGGAAATCAAAAGAAAGAGGCTGGAGCGAGAGGTGTACGCCGCAGGGAATCTTGCAGGTGTGCGTGGCTCATATGACCACATAGTTCGCACGCTCACGGGGAAATCTCCGGAGGAATTCGAAAAAACTGGCATGCTTGCGCGCGAACTGTGCAGGGCCGTTGCGGACCACTATGCCCTTCCCAGGAAAAGGGTGGCGGCCTTTCTCGTGGATTTTGCCATCATCTTTCCGGTACTGCTTGCCCTGCACATGGTGTTCGGTTTCCGTATCCGTGAATTCATTTCAATTTTCCTTCTGGTGCACGTGGCCTATTTCACGCTGCTCGAATTCTATTTTGGAAGCACGGTGGGAAAGGCGGTGTGTGACATTGAGGTGAGGCACATGGACAACGAACCGGCCGATTTTATGACGGTGTTCACCAGAAACATCATCCGCCTTCTGGAATTTTTTGCGCTGTGTTACACCGTGAGTATCATCCTCATTCTCGTAAAACCGAAGAGGCAGCGACTGGGAGACATGCTTGCGGACAGCATTGTGGTGGAGGTGAAATGACGGACATTCTCATTGCTCTCTGGCTCATTTTCCCGGCATATGTCGCCAATGCCTCACCGGTAATCTTCAGGGGGCGAATACCCATTGATTTCGGGAAAACATGGCATGGCAGGCCGCTGCTGGGCAAGGGAAAGACATGGAGCGGCCTTTTCGGAGGAACGGCCGCAGGCATTGCCACAGGATTCATAATGAATGAACTATATCCCTCATTTGGAGAGGGAATAGGTGCGGTATCGGTCCTTTTTTCCCTGTCATTCGGGGCGCTGCTCGGAGACCTTTTCAAGAGTTTTCTCAAGAGAAGAATTGGCAAACAGCGGGGGGAGCACTGGATCGTTGCCGACCAGATTGATTTTCTGCTCGGGGCATTTTTACTGTGCTTTGTGCTCAACAGAGCATGGTTTATGGCCAACTTCACCATATACCATATACTCTTCCTGCTGATTTTCACCCCGCTGCTCCACGTAGCAACAAATATATTGGCGTATGTATTAAAATTAAAGAAGGTACCATGGTGATAAAAATGGATGATGAAGAAATAATTGCGTTTCTCAAGGAGCGGATGAAAAAGACGGAACTTACGGACATGAACGAAGAACTGAGAAAATGGATGGAAGAACACGGCGTCCAGATTGAAAAGGATACGGAGGACGAGGAACCGGTGGAAGGCACATGCGAGATATGCGAACTGCGCGATGCCGAATACCGGTGCATCCGTTGTGGCAAGATAGCGTGCATGTCCTGTTTCTGGGTGATGCTGGGCATCTGCAAGGAATGCATCACCGAAGAAAAGATGAAGGAACTCAAAGAGCATTATTTTTAAATGCGTTTGCATTTGGGGAAGGATGATGGACAGGGAGACCTTTGACGAATGGTACCACGAGATCGTGGAAACGGCGGAGCTGTGCGACAAACGATACCCGGTAAAGGGCATGAACATCTGGCGGCCCTACGGATGGAAAATCATGCAGAATATCGATGCCCTCATACGAAAGGAGATGCAGCAGACAGGCCATGATGAAGTATATTTCCCTCTTTTGATTCCCGAGAGTTATTTCCAGAAGGAGGCAGACCATATAAAGGGGTTTTCCCAGGAGGTATACTGGGTGACCCATGCCGGCGACAACGAGCTGGAGGAGCGGCTGCTGCTCCGCCCCACATCGGAAACGGCCCTCTATTCAATTTTCTCTCTGTGGATACGCTCCCATGCTGACCTGCCGCTGAAGACTTTCCAGATTGTGAACACCTTCCGCTATGAGACAAAGATGACCAAGGCATTCATCAGGGTGAGGGAGATCCATTTCTTTGAGGCGCATACCTGTCATGCAGATTTTGAGGATGCGGAACGGCAGATACAGGAAGACCTGAATATTGCCCATTCATTCCTGAGCTCGCTTTCCCTCCCGTTTCTGGTGAGCAAACGCCCTGACTGGGATAAATTTGCAGGTGCCGCCTACTCCATAGGACTGGACGTGCTGATGCCCTCATTGAAGACGCTGCAGGTTGGCTCCATACACCAGTACAAGCAGAATTTCTCTGAGCCGTTCAACATCACCTACGAGGGACTTGACGGTGCGCACCACTACTGCCATCAGACAACCTACGGGATGTCCGAGAGAGTTCTCGGTGCGGTGGTGGGAGTTCATGGCGATGAAAAGGGAATAAAACTGCCCGCTTCCGTTGCTCCGATTCATGTGGTGATTATCCCCATCATATTCAAGGGGTGGGAGGAAAAGATAGGGAAGGAGTGCAGGGCCGTGAAGGATGAACTCCAGCAGCTCGGTATCCGCTGTCATGTGGACGAGAGGGAAAAGACACCGGGAAACAAGTTTTATGACTGGGAACTGAAGGGGGTTCCCCTGAGGATAGAGATTGGACCGAAGGATATGCAGCAGGGAACGGTGACCCTGGTTACCAGAGACGGTATCAAGAAACAGGTGGGAAGGAATGACCTTGAAGTGATTGAGGAAGAACTGCGTCAATATGACCGGCGCATCCATGACGAAGCAGATGCTTTTTTGAAGGAGCATCTCCACATCTGCACCACTCCGGTGAAAAAGGAGGGAATCATCGAGCTTCCCTGGTGCGGAAAGGAGGTGTGCGGTCTGGCGCTGGAAGAAGAGCTTGATATGAAGAGCCTAGGCACACCCATTCCAGAAAAGGAATGCCATGAGAAGTGCGCCGTATGCAAGGAAAGAGCCACCACCTGGCTCCGACTCGCGAGAACCTATTGAGTCGATATATCTCCTCAGCTTTTTTATGGTACCCGATGTTTTCAGCGTTGTCACCCGCTGCCCGCATATCTCGAGCCGGTTCAGTTGGTCAATTACGGCATCCTTTTCAGTATGCTGGCACCGCACCACACCATAGGTGCCATCATAGAAAATAAGCTTTATTCGGGGCGCATGCCGCCGTATCGAGGAACGCACATCTTTTTCTTCTGCCCCTCCGGCGGTAAACAGTATGTATCGTCGCCTCCCCCGCTTGTCTTTCACCACCATTATAGCTCGCCGAAGTCCTCCTGCATATCGATGAACAGCTCCCGCAGCAGATCCTCGAATACCGTATTTCTGTATTCCTTGGTTCCTGCCTGCGTCTGCGCCCGCGCTATGAACTCGCTGCCCTCCTTCAGTATCTCAATTCTGCACAAACTCTCTTCTATCGTCACCATTCTGCCACTGTATATGGATGCTTTATATATTTTTTTTGTTTCATTTATTTGAACTTGCTTTGAATAAATTTGCTCACTTTCTCCATTTCCGAATTCTTACCAATTCTCCCAGGCGGTGAGGTAATTTTCCCCTCTCAACCTGACAGTACCGGGGCGTGCGGTTATCTATTTATACAGAGAGACGATATGGTGCTAATGATAACGCTTGGCATCATAGGGTGCGGGGCAATAGGGAGCGATGTGGCAAAGGCTGCAGATGAGATGAAGGAAATTGCGGAGATATATGCCTATGATGGGGTGGAGGAACGGGGCCGAAAACTGGCGGAAGAGCTCGGCAAGGTGAAATTCCAGCCAGTTGACGTCTTTTTACCGGAGGTTGATGTGGTGTTTGAGGCCGCATCACAGCAGGCGGTATATGAATATGCTGAGAGAATCGTGGAGGCAGAAAAGGATTTAATCGTGATGTCCATAGGGGCCTTTTTCGATGATGAATTCAGAGAGCGGCTGGTGGAGAAGGCGCGGGTCCATAACTGCAAAATCTACCTGCCCTCCGGGGCGGTTGCGGGTCTGGACGGCATCAAGGCGGCGAGCATCGGAGGACTGGATACGGTGACGCTCGTGACCACCAAATCTCCGGAGGCATTTGGAAAACACTTTGATCGGCGGACCATTCTCTTCGATGGAAGTGCCCGTGAGGCGGTGCAGCTGTTTCCCCGCAATGTGAATGTGGCATCGTGCCTCTCAATGGCAGGTATTGGCCTTGACAGAACGAAGGTGAAGGTGGTTGCGGACCCCGTCATCCGCTTCAACAGCCACAAAATCCTTGCCCACGGAAAATTTGGAAGGCTTCGGGCGGAGGTGGAGAACCTGCCAAACCCCAAGAATCCCAGCACCAGCTACTTGGCATCCCTTTCCGCCATCGCCCTGCTCAAAAAAATTGTCAATCCACTACAGATAGGGATATGATGAAAAAAGCGGTTGCGTTGCTGCTGGCACTGGCGCTTGCTGCCCCGGGTGCATACATCGCCTACACCCATGTGAAGGCGCTGAATGTGGCCAGATGCCTTGGCTGCATTGCCATGGAACCGAAGGCGGAAAAATTCAGGGAATTCTGGGTGGAATATCCCGATTCATATAAAAATGAAGGCATCCCTGCCCATCCTTCATGGGTGGTGAATGAGAGCAGGGAGCATGTGGTGATGCTGTTTTTCTGGGGCCCGAGCTGCGAACCCTGCGAGCGGCAGTGGGAAGGGATGAAAAGGGCAGGCATGGTGGAGGGAAGCGAAAAGGATGGAAGAATGACAGAAAACTACAGTTATGTTACTCTCTTTTCACTGAACGCCCCCTTTGACAAAAACGGCGATTCCATTCGCATATACCATCGAAAGGGTGGTACGGAGACGCCCACAACCGTCATCCTATTTGAGAGAAACAATACCATATACTGGTACGCCTTTTCAGGAGAGGCAAACGGAGAGGGCGGGAGACCCACGGTGGAGGAACTGAGCGGCATACTGGAAAAGGCACGGGAGGAGAAATATGGTGGTGTGCAACCTTAACTGTGCGGCATGTCCCTTTGCCTATCTGTGCATCCCCCTGGCCATCGGTGCCTTTCTGGCAATAAAGAGATACCAGAGCAGGCTGCAGAAAAAGAGGCTTGCCTCTCAGGTGACCTTTCTCTTTATCACCAACACCGCCTTCATTTTCGGGGCCACTGGCCTCATATATACCTATTTCTACTGCTGGGAGGGACCGCTGGCGCTGATGGCATGTCCCATCGGCGTACTGGAGCATGCCTTTGCCGATAGAGCCTGGTACCTGCTGCCCTACCTTTTCGGAGTGTTCGGGGTCTCCTCTGTCATCTTCGGGAGGGCGGCGTGCGGATGGGCATGTCCCATAGGATTTCTGCAGGATTTGATGCGGGGAAGACGGACAAAACATCCTCTTGATGAAAAGATGCGGTATCTGAAATATGCCATCCTTGCCCTGATACCGCCAGTATGCTACGTGACTGGCACCCTTGCCTACACGAACATATGTCCGGTGGGTGGCCTCACCGCCACACTTCCCCACCTCGCACTGGATCCCGATGGATACACCTTCACCGCATTTTTTGTTCCAAAGATGCTCATACTGGCCGGTTTTTTTGTCCTCATCCTTCTCATGACGAGGGGATGGTGCCGTCACCTCTGCCCGGTGGGTGCCATGATGGGCCCCTTCAATAAAATAAGCGTGCTGGAACTCCGATATTTTGAGGATAAATGCATCAAATGTTTTAAATGCGCAAAGGTGTGCCCGATGCAGATACGCATGCCCTATGACAACAGAAGCAGTGAATGCATACGATGTGGTACGTGTGTGGATGCCTGCCCGACCGATGCTCTTGCCCTTGCATTCAAATGGAAGTGAGAAAATTCAGATTTGAGGACCTGGCAGCAGTGGTGCGCATAGCTCAGGGTGCGCTTGAGGAAAAGTACACTCCCGAATTTTTGCTGTACCTGTGGCAGATGAATCCGGAGAGCTTTCTCGTGGCGGAGCGAGGAGGGAATGTCATCGGGTTCATCATTGCCACCAGACTCGCCCTCCATGAACTGCGCATTTTGATGATCGCTGTGAACACCCACATGAGAAAACAGGGTGTGGGGAGCTTCCTCCTCAAACAGCTCATTATGAGATTTCCCGAAGTGCGGAAAATCGTGCTGGAAGTGCGACCGGACAATGTGGAGGCACTGGAATTTTATAAGAAGCACGGCTTCAGGGTGAAGGGAAAGGTGGACGACTTTTATACCGACGGGAGCGCAGCCTACCTCATGGAGAAGATACTATTTTGAGCGCCTTTTTCTCCACGCAAAAAGCACGGCGGCCATCGCCATGATGAGGGTAAATGCAGGTGTCTGCTGTCCCGATGAGTCTCTTGTAATTTCGGGCACGGTGGAGAAGCTGAGCGAGAGGGGTTCTTTCAGAGAGATGTTTCTCACATCATGCGCACCGGATGCAATGGTCACATGATAGGTTTTTCCCTGCTTGAGCTTCAGCTCGATGAACAGTGTGGTATCTTCCCAGGATTTGTCATAGGTGCATGAAGGAGAGATGGCGAGATTC
>QMSU01000037.1 GCA_003650975.1 Thermoplasmata archaeon | reverse complement strand
CTGGGACTTTGGCGATGGGAACATGAGTTATGCCAGAAATGCAAGCCATAGCTATGCCGATAATGGAGCATATGTGGTAAATTTAACAATAAAAGACAATGATGGGGCGGTGGCATGGGTAACATACGTCATTTCTGTGGCAAATGTGCCTCCTGTTGCTGCGTTCACATGGCAGCCCTCCCAGCCAACCGATGTGCAGAAGACTCTGTTTGATGCATCCGGAAGTGCTGACTCTGATGGAGTCATTGTCAACTGGACATGGAATTTTGGGGATGATGGCACTGGTTATGGTGAAACGGTGGAACACCGCTTTGCCGACGATGGTACATATACCGTGCGCCTCACGGTGACGGATGATGATGGCGCCACACACTGGACAATGGAGGAAATCGTGGTGGTGAACGTGCCCCCCGTGGCCAGTTTCTCATACGAGCCCGTGGAGCCCACCTCCCTGGATACACTGATGTTTGATGACAATTCGGTTGATGCAGACGGGAGTATCATTAACTGGACATGGAACTTCGGGGACGGCAATGTGAGTTACACCAGAAACCCGAGCCATAACTACACTGAAAAGGGGGTGTACCTTATCACGCTCACCGTGCGGGATGATGATGGTGCAGAAGGCACCACCTCACATGCCGTGCTCATCAGGAATTTACCGCCGGTGGTGAACTTCACCTGGACCCCCGAGGAACCAACCGACGTGCAGACCATCACCTTCACATCCCACAGTTACGATGATGACGGGGAGATAGTGAATCATACCTGGCACTTTGGAAATGGAAACTTTGCCTACACCCAGAACGCCACCTACAGCTATGCCGACAATGGCACCTACACCGTTGTGCTCACCGTATGGGATGATGATGGTGCAAAGGGTGAGATGGAAAGGGAGATACAGGTGAAAAATGTGGCCCCCACTGCCATATTTTCCGCAAAACCGGAAAAACCCAGACAGCAGGAAAGGGTGGTGTTTAACGCCAGCACAAGTTACGATCCGGACGGGAACATAGTGAGCTATGAATGGGACTTTGACAGTGACGGAACGGTGGATGCATATGGCCTGGAGGCGGAATACCGGTACGAGAAAAAGGGGAACTATCTGGTAACCCTCACGGTGACGGACAACGACGGGGAAAAGGACAACTTCCAGATGCTCCTCAATGTGAGGGAAAAGGAAAAAATACCCGGTTTTGAGCTGGTCATCATCATACTTGCCTCGGCATTGCTTGTGGGCATGAAGCGCTACAGAAGAGGAATATGGAGAATGTAAAGTACATCAGGGATCCTCTCTATGGAAATATAAAGGTTGACGGTATTCTTCTGGATTTGATAGAAACCCCTGAAATGCAGCGGTTGCTGAGAATAAAGCAGCTCGGTTATACCTATCTGGTATACCCCGGCGCCAACCACACCCGGTTCGAGCATTCGCTCGGAACCTTTTTTGTGGCAAAAAAGATGTGTGATGCCCTTAATATAGACGATGAGGTGGCGGGCATCGCCGCCCTGCTGCATGACGTGGGGCACGGACCCTTCTCCCACACGCTGGAGTATCTTCTGCACATGGGATGGGGAAAGGACCACGTGGCAATAACCAGGGAAATGATACTGGGGGAGAGGGTGCTGCAGGATTGTGAACACGGCACCCCTGTGAGGGAGGTGCTGGACCGCTACGGGGTTGCAGCAGAGGAAGTGACCGATGTGCTGGACGGGAAAAGAGGGCATATTTCAGAGATGGTGCACGGTCATCTCGACGCCGACCAGATTGACTATCTTGTGAGGGATGCCTACTATACCGGCGTGGCGTACGGTGTGATAGATGTTGATCGAATAATCCAGACAATGAAGGTGCACGAGGGCATGGTGGTGTTTGAAAAAAAGGGTGTGAGTTCTCTCGAAAGCATGCTTGTGGCCCGTGCGCTCATGTATTCGGCGGTGTATCTTCATAAGACGGTGAGAATTGCCGAACTGATGCTTTCGCGGGCCGTGGAACGCGCTCCTTCCTTCGATTTTTCGCAGATGACCGACTGTGAGCTGATTGAAACGCTGAAGGACATGGGCAGTTACCAGAAGGACATGGTGCTGCGGTTGAAATACAGGAATTTGTTCAAGAGAGCGTTTTCAAAGGCGCGCGAGGAACTTCTCCGGGAAAAACTGGAGCTTTCCGTGAAAAGGGAAACGGTAAAGGAGGCCGAGGATGAAATAGCAAAAAGGGCGGGAGTACCAGAGGGATATGTGATTGTGGATATTCCCGGGAAGGACATACTGCTCTCAGAACCAAGGATAAAGAGGATGGATGTGGGTGTGGAAAGCAACGGTGAAATAATTCCTCTCAGCCGCTTCACCCCCCTTGCCCACGCGCTCCAGCAAAGGGAAATCACCGAATGGGCGGTGATGGTATGCTGCCCGGAAAAATACCGTACCGAGGTGGCACGGCAGGCGGAGCGGGTGCTGTTCGAATAAAGCAAACTATTTAGCGTATCCCACGTTACACATACCGGTTGCCATGCATCATCTCATATACCAGCTCATCATTGCGCTGCTCTTTTTTCTGTTCTATCTTCTCGTCTACTCCGCATTTGAAGAAGTGGGGTTCGAGAAATGGGAGGCCATGCTCATTGTGTTCAGCTGCGTCATCTTTGGATGGGTTGATCTGCCCTTTTTCCGGTATGATGGATGGATCATCGCAATAAATGTCGGTGGGGCATTGCTGCCGGCGATGATAAGCATCTATCTCATGATATCCAGAAGGATTTCAGGAAGAATCGTCATCGGAATGGTGGTGGTTGCCTATGTCACCTATCACGTCACCAGCGTCACCGCCGCCGGGATAACCTCCTCCTTTCCCTACTGGCTCATTCCCCCACTGGTGGCAAGCATGTACTCCCTTCTCGTATGCGCCAGAAGCAGGAAAAAGGCCGCCTCAATAGCCTACGCCTCAGGAACCATGGGCGTGCTGATAGGGGCGGATATACTCCATCTCAGAGAACTTTTGAGCATGCACGTTTCCAAGACCACGGTGGCAAGTATAGGGGGTGCGGCAATACTCGATATGGTATTTCTCACCGGCATCATAGCCGTGCTCATCGATGCACTGCTGTACGGAAAGGGTGACTGAGTGTCACACACCAGCACGGCACAACCATAAAAAGAGTATATATATGAGAAAATCATTTATCTTTGGAGGTAAAATGAAAGGAAAAATAAAAATCTATGCCATGTTCATGGCTTTTGGCATGATGTTGATATCAGTGAATGCAATGGTAAACCAGTACGGGACGAGCGGGGCGAGTAATGAGAGCGTCTATCCACATCCGGTGACCTTTGCGGAAGATGCGGTTTGTGAAGAGCGTCTTCTTCTCAGGGCACACACCGTGGAACCCCTCGAAACCGCCAGAATACTCCCGGCATCTCTGGGAAGTGACATCCAGGTGACCTTTGGCGAGGGACCTGAGCTCCAGCCCACCATTGCCAGCGACAATTCAGACACCCTTCTCATCGGGATGGTAGCAGACCTCACCGGTGAGGGGGAATATGGCGCATGGTTCACATTCTCCCCAGATGGAGGCTCCACCTGGGCGGAGAATGCAGTGGCATGGAACACCGCACCACCGGAATATCCATCCGTTGATTTCTGGGGAGGAAGCAGATTCTTTGGCACCATGACCCCTGACTCCACCGAGGGAGGAAATGTCTACATAATGGAGGCAGCTGATGCCACCGACTTTGAAACCTACTCCATGGTGTACTGGGACTGGTCAAGCTATGATTTCGATTTATTCGAGGGATTGAGTATAGCCTGTGACAACAGCCAGGAAAACTGGCAGTGGGGTTATGTGACCTTCGCGGGCTATAATGGATACAGTGGCAATGCCTACGGCTGCCCGTTCATTTCATACCAGACCAGTGAAGATGGGTATGCCACCATAAGCTGGCTGATTGACGGAGAAACCGGAGAACCGCTGGAGGGCTGCGGGCATGCAACCAATGACATAGACCCCATCACCCATGAGGTCTATTCAGTGTGGGACCGGTACAGTGAGGAGGACGGCTCCTACAACATAGAACTCCGCAAGGACGATTTCACCGACATTGAGGACAACTTCATCACCGCGGGAGAACTGCTCACCGAAGGAAACACCCAGTATCCCGCCATTGCCGCATACAATGACAACGTGATTCTTCTGGCAGAAACAGATGTGGAGGGAAATAAGGATATCGTGTGCTACTACTCCAGCGACGGACTTGACACGTTTGAGGCAAGCTACGTGGCATCCTCTCCAGATGATGAGATGTATCCGGAGGTCATCGCTGTTGATGATGAAAATGCCATCTGCACCTTTGTGAAAAATGGAAATCTGTACTATGCCACCACAGAGGATGGCGGTGCCACGTGGAGCGAACCGACCAAGGTCAATGATGTGGAAGGGAGCGTGGTGGAGGAATACGGAACCGCTGCTATCTGTGCCGTTGGTGCTCTGTGGACCGACACCAGAAACGGGAATGCCGACCTCTATTTCGATAGCCTGGGTGACGTTGCCATAATAAACATTGATGAGATTTCCGGCGGATTCGGCGTGAAGGCAACAATTTCAAACACGGGAACAGCAGCAGCCGAGAATGTGCCCTGGAGTATCGTATTTGATGGCAAATTCGTATTTCTGGGCGGCGCGAACGGAACCATAACCTCGCTTGCACCAGGAGCGAGCGAGACCGTGAGTTCAGGGCTGGTACTTGGAATAGGAAAGGCCACGGCAACAGTCACCGCCGGGGGAGCGTCACAATCTGCAGAAGGCTTTTTACTCGGACCTCTTATGCTCGGTCTGAGTTAACCCCCTCTTTCTCTCTTTCCCTTTTATTAAGACATATTCTTCATGAGCATATGATACCCATATTTGGAGTGCATTCAAAGCGATGCAGGTCCTGTCCACTACATGATAGCATCGCTTTGTGGATGCTTCTGCCCGGAAGTATTTCTCTGTGAGAGAGATAACGGCTGGGATTTCCCGCCAGATTTCTGCACCTATTCAAGTAGCCCATCTATTATGGGGGCGAGTTTTGTGGCGTCTGATGGCCAGCCCGGGGGAATGTCTGAGAATACACACACCCCTTCATGGGAAAACTGGAGATTGCCCTCTTGATCGAATATGCAGAGGGTGGGAATTCCGCCGCCGATTTTGTAGTGATTCCAGATGCTCCCGTCGTCATTGCCGAACACCCAGTTCAAATCATATCCGTAGGCTCCGAATGAATCTACATAATCCTGTATCTGCTGCAGCCCCTCGCGGGGATCCATATTTATTGACAGTATCTCGAGTTCGCTTCTGCTGTAGTGGTCATATGTCTTTTTGAGTTCCAGCATCTGGTACTGACAGGGAGTGCACCATGTTGCCCATAGATCCAGCACCACCACCTTTCCCCGGTAATCACTCAGATGATGGGTGGAGCCATCAAGGGCAGTGAATGCGAACTCATCCCCTCCATTGCTGGATGTATTATTTTCCTGTTCAACACATCCCGCGAAAAAGGAAACCGCAAAAAGGAAAATAACAAAGGGGAGAAGATGGGTTTTGTTCATAGATGTCGTTCGATCCAGTCCTTCAGCATGTCAGCAGGAAGTGCACCAACCGCCCTGTCTGCAAGCGTGCCGTTCTTGAAGAGGAGGAGCGTCGGTATGCTCATGACCCGGTACTTCATTGCGGTCATTGGATTCTCATCGGTGTTCAGCTTTGCAAACACCACTTTACCCTTCATCTCCTGTGCAAGCTTCTCTATCACCGGTGCAATCATCCTGCAGGGACCGCACCACGGCGCCCACATATCAACGACCACAAGGTCATACTGTGAAACTATGGAATCGAATGTTGCATCGGTGGCCTTCACTGGCTTGCCCGGCATATCAGGGGTTTTTTCCTCGGCCTGCATCTGCTTCATCAATTTTTCTTTTATTTTTTCTATCTCGCTCATGCGATGTATAACGGAAGTGGTATATAACGTTTTTGCATATATTTTGCACAAACGTTTTATATCATAACAGTTATTATTAGCGTGAAATGCAGCGATGTGTGCAAGTGCCTTTTCAAAATCGGAGACCGTGAGTTTGAACTGTACCGATTACTTGTCAAAAAACCTCGCCGGGTGGAAGAACTTGCGGAAAAACTGGGAAAGGACCGGAGTACGGTGCAGCGATGTCTGAACAAACTGGTGAACTGCGGAATGATAAAAAGAGAGCAGGTGGTGATAAAGGAGGGAGGTGGTCGGTACTACGTATATCAGGGCATGCCACCCGAGGAGCTGATGCCGTGGCTCAACGCATGTCTGGAGCGATGGTACCGGGAAATGAAAAAAGCGGTGAATGATTTCAGGGGTTTCTGACAATCCGGTATGACGTTTCCATGGCGGCGGTTTCTTTTACCATATGGGAAATGGAGCAGTATTTCTGGAGTGAAAGGTCAATTGCCTGTCTGCATGCTTCCTCATCCACATCCCCTTCAAAAAGGTACTCCAGTCGCACTCTCTTGAACACTTTCGGGTGCTCCTCTCTCCGCTCCCCATCCACCTCCACCTCGAGGTTGGTGATGGGCTGCCGTTTTTTTATCATGATGTACCAGACATCCATGGCGGTGCAGGCGGCCAGCGATAAAAGAAGTGCCTGCATGGGAGAAAGAGCATCTGTGCCATCGTCGAGAATGATTTCATGACCGTTCATGGTGCCGCGGAAACGCAGATCCTCAATGTGGGAAATCTTTCCTTTCATACGGGTATTCAAAATACTTTTATTATAGTTTTCACCATAATTTGATGTTGTTCTGGCCGCTGTACTTACCGCGGTAGTAGTGCGACGGTTCGGAGAGAAGATCCTCGAACACAATCTGGCAGAATCGCTCCCCCTTTTTGAGCGAGAGATCCTGATGGGTGTTGAAACAGGAGAGCGTGAGGCATCCTTCAAATCCCGCATCAACCTTCCCAAAGGATGAGAATACCCCCTTTCTTGCATAGGTGGAGCGTATCCAGAGCTGGGCCGTTACATTTTTCAGCCGTATATATTCGGCAGTGGAGAGGGCAAACCAGGTCATGGGCGGGATGACTGCCTCGTCCCTCGTTTCTCCACCAATATAAATATCCCCCACGGTGAGATCGTACCCATTGGGGGTAAGATTGCGGGGATCGAACGGCTGGATGGCAAGCCTGCCATCTGCCAGTGCCTTTTTTATATCCCTGTCCGACCAAATCATTCTACGGGCTCTACGTTTTTCGCTCGCGGCCCCTTATCCGTTTCCTCCAAATCAAATCGTACCTTCTGTCCGTCTCTAAGGCTTACAAAGCCTTCCGTCTTCACATCAGAATAGTGAACAAAAACATCCTTTTGTCCCTCCACTCCGATGAATCCATATCCCTTTTTATCAACCCATTTTGTCACAATTCCTTCCATACTATCCTTTCCTAGATGACAACATCATATAAAAAAGTACCCATGGATTGATGGAGTTCCCAGCTTAAGCAGGAGACATATTTTAACAGAGACAAAAAAATATTGCCAAATTCCTTAAGTTGAGAAGGTATCCAATCTCCCGTCATAGAATCTTTCACCACATGTAATACCCTTGAAATTCATTCCAAACTCAATACAGTAGGCTTGATGAACTTGACAAAGTTATATAAACGAATGAGTAATTGTTGTATAAATGATAGATGCGAAAGGTAGCGCATTTTTGGTAGTAGGACTGCTTTTATTTACCAGTTTTATCTCTATTGCTGGAGGGCAGGGGACCCATAGCAATATTATTTGTGAACCCTGCGAAACCACGGACTGGTACGAGCTTTTCAATAAGACATATTTTGTGTTTGGAAAACTTGCAGTGAATGAAACATTTACAACACCGATGGATTGCAAAGAGATAACCATATCGATTAGAGCCTTCAGATATTTTACTGGACAATCGCATGTAATGTTATATGACGAGGAGGAACCGAGGTTATATCTAGCTGCTGACTCCCCTGTATTTTTAATAGGTAGTGCAATTTTGCCAGGGATGGGATGGTTTGATGATGATAATTTCACCCCGGGGAATCAGACACTTGAATTGAGAGCATGGGGATT
>QMSU01000036.1 GCA_003650975.1 Thermoplasmata archaeon | reverse complement strand
TCCTTCAGCCCTTTGCGCAGATAGGAAACCTGATTTTCGGGAGTGGAATATACGGAAGCAAGGTCTCCCTCACCATTGCGGAGGCAGCATCCTTTGATTTCAGCCGCACGGTCATGTCCTTCGGGCCGGTGGTATATTTACTTGGATGGTTCGGGTTTTTACTGGTGCTATACCGGTACTACAAAAAGGGATTGCGGAAGGACTACCTGTTCATGATCACATGGTTTCTCATAGAGGCATGGCTTCTTTCCGTAGCCGGACGTTTTCTCAATGACCTTGTGCCGCTCATGGCAATACTTTCGGGATTCGTGTTGTGGTTCATCCTCTCCAAAATAGATTTTGCCTCCATGGCAAAGACCATAAGGAGTGTGGGCGGTGGCTGGTACGGTCTCAAAAAGGCGGTAAAATTACGGCACGTTGCCGGTGCGCTCACCATCGCATGTTTCCTGGTGCTCCCCAATGGATGGCTTGCCTTTGACGCATCCGTTCCCTCTGCAATGAAGCGGGATTTTGACAAGGATATGAATGCACTGGGAGCTTTCGGTCTGGGACTGAGTACCGAGAAGTACTGGCAGGATGCACTCCAGTGGCTGAGAAACCAGAACAGTGGCATAGAGGATGCGAAGAAGCCCGCATTCATCTCATGGTGGGACTACGGTTTCTACTGTGTTGCCGTTGCAAAAAATCCCACCGTGGCAGATAACTTCCAGGAGGGCATCCCGGCGGCGGCCAACTTCCACACCTCGCAGAACGAGGACGAGGCAATCACGGTGCTCATCACCCGCCTGGTGGAGGGGAATATGGCACACAATGATGGCAAGGTGGGAAAGAAGGTAAAGGGTGTGTTTTACAGCCACCTCGACAATGAAAGTGCCGGGGCGCTCATCACCATTTTTGAGGATCCAAAATCATATGCAAACACCTCCTACAACACCATTATTGGAGAGGAATACGGTGGAGAGAAATACCGGGTGCAGGAACAGAATGCCCGCTATCACGATGCCACACAGCTGATGCTCAGCAAGTTGAGTGGAGAGGGAATCGTGCAGCTCTACCGGGATCTGCAGAATGTGACAGAAACGAGCATACGGTACTACGGTGTTGAGGGATACGACGTGAATATTTTCAACGTGTTCACCTTCCTTGCAGATAAGGGCACCTATGGATATGAAACACCGGAGGATGATTATTTCAAGCTGTATTATGTTTCAGAAAAGACCGGACAGAAATTCACGCCGGATGAACTGGAGAATATTACAGAGGGCATGACCCAGGAGGATATACGGGATACCTACGGTAAATTTAATCCGTCAGTCTACAGAAAAACTGCATTTTACACGAGCATGGTGTACCGCACCTATATGGGAACCACACCGCAGAATCTCTTCGAGAATCTGTCAAGAAGCGGTCTCATCCCCTTCTGGACGGACAACCAGCAGAATCCGCTCGGTGATGGGAATTACTTCTACTACCCCACTGCATATCTGAAGCATTTCTACCTGGACTATCTTTCGCCCCTCAACACCACCAAATCGCTTCCATTCGGAAGGGCGAGTCTCTGCGTCGGCATGCCCGCCGTGGTGATTGCCAAATATTACGAGGGCGCCCGGATAGAGGGAGTGGTGAAAAGCGAGGGAGAACCGATGGAAAACGTCACCGTTATTGTGAGAGATGACTTCAAACAGACGCTGGAACTCCCGTATGGTGGTCAGGTGCTCACAAGAACGCTGGAGAAGATACCCCATGACTACGATGTGACCGATGCCGATGGTACGTTCAGCGTTATTGCACCCGCAGGGAACATCACCCTCTCATTATACTCCGGCGGCGTGCTCATAAAGGACGTGACGTTTAACGGTACCGGCGTATTCGCACCCATAACTGAGGAGGAGGCAACGCGTACCGGCCCATGGCAGCGGAACGTGGGCACCATATCCATTGACAAGGGAGGAGTGAAGGGAATTGTGTACTGGGACAAAGACGGGGATGGAACGTACAATGGGAGTATTGATGCGCCGCTGAAGGCAAGGGTGAGTGTGGGAGGCGAGGAAACGCAAACCGATTCCAGTGGAAGATATGAAATCCAGGGATTGATGCCGGAGAGATATACGGTAACGGCAATAAAGGAGGGATACGACGCACAAAGGGCCGATGTGAACATAGTACCGGATGATACCGTCTGGCACAACGTATCAATGACCCTCTCCAAGGTGGATGTGAGCGGGAAAATCTGGTATGACGAGAACAGCAACGGGAAACTGGACGAAAACGAAACCGTTTCTGGTGTGACGGTCAAATTCACGGTGATTGACGCAATCGATGACAATGCAGGGAACCGGTCGGCCACCTCTGACACCGGCGGAAACTATACCGTGAACCTGTATCCATCCAAGTACCGGATTACCGTTGATTATACCACCACCGTGGAGGGCACAAGCATCCACTATACCTATGAAGACACCATTGATATCAAAATCGGCGACAGTCCAAAAACAAAGAATATAAAGCTTTCCAGAGATTAGGTGCATGAACCGCAGGGAATTTAATGCATACAGAGTCCGTATGAATAAAAGGATACTGGAAGAGGGAAGCCTCTGCACCAGACGATTTTTTTCCCTTGACGAGAGTGTGTACCGGGAGGGAAAACTCCCCGCAAAAACAAAGGAGATGCTGGGCCTTGTCGCCTCCACGGTACTGCGGTGCAATGAGTGCATCCTCTACCACATACAGCAATGTATGGAACTTGGCTGTACTGCGGAGGAGATGTATGAGGCACTGGATGTGGCCCTTGTGGTGGGGGGCTCCATCACCATCCCGCATGTGAGATATGCCTATGAGATGATTGACGAGATAAGAAACGAGGGCACCGCTAGCGGGAAATGATGGTGATGATGTCCCCGTCCTTCACCTGATGCGAAATACCCACTCTCTGTCCAGGGAATGCCGCGGAATCGCCGTGTATCACTGCATAACGGAAATTTTCCAGGAATTCCCTGTGGAGCTTGCGGCATACGTCGCCCACCGTGGCACCCTTTTTGAGTACCATCGGTTTTTTCTCGACCTTTTTCCCCTCTGGTTTCAGATATACCCTCACGAGCTCCAGGGTATCGAAAATCTTCTTTTTTAACTCCTCAATGCCCTCCCCCTTTTCTGCAGAGATGTACATCACATCCATGTCCGTTTTCACCTCAACGGTTTTGCAGTCTATTTTATTGACCACCGCGAGTGCAGGAAGGTACACACGGTTCCCCGTAATCACATCTATCAGCTCCTCATCGGTGATGTCGTCGCGTATGACCACATCTGCATTGCTCATGTATTCCAGAAGTATCGCCTTTGCCGTCTCCTCTGTCATGCGGCATTTCTTCGAAAACTCAACATGGATGCCTCCCCTGTCCTTTTTCTTCACGATGACATCGGGCCTTTTCTGATTCAGCCGGATGCCCGCATTCCACAGTTCACGCTGGATGAAATCAATCTCACCCACGGTGAATACATCCACCAGAATCAGCAGCATGTCAACGACCCTGGCCATGGCAATGATTTCCTTTCCTCTCCCCTTTCCAAAGGAAGCCCCGTATATGATGCCCGGCAGGTCCAGTATCTGTATCTGGCACCCTCCGTAATCCATCATACCCGGTATAATATCAGTGGTGGTGAAGGAATATTCTCCCACCTTGCTCCTGGCATTGGTGAGGCGGTTGAGGAGTGTGGATTTCCCCACAGAAGGAGGGCCGATGATGGCAACGCTCGCATCCCCTGTCTTTTTGACAAAGAACCCGTGCCCCTTGGGTGCCCTGCTCTTTTTAACCTCCTCTTTCAGCCGTGCCAGCTTTGCCTTGAGCTTTCCGATGTGATGCTCCGTTGCCTTGTTATACGGCGTGTTGTGTATTTCCTCCTCAAGGCGCTTTATCTCCTCCTCTTTTGACACTGACATGCTCTGAGAACATAAAAGAAATCATACATAAACGTATCCCTTTGCCGCCACTATTCCTTCCCTTCAGCCCTCATTTTTCTATAGTGGAGACACCTCTCCCTCAGCACACATTCCTCACACCGGGGATTTCTGGCCCTGCACACCCGCCGCCCGTGCGCGATGAGCAAATCCGAAAGAATTGCCCACTCCTCCCTGGGAAAGGCATTCATCAGCTCCCGCTCTATCTTCTCACGCTTCGATTCCGTGGCGAGGCCCAGGCGCCGGCTCACCCGCATGACGTGGGTGTCCACCACCACACCCTCCACTTTCCCAAAGGCATTCGTGAGCACCACATTTGCTGTTTTTCTGTTCACCCCGGGAAGTTTCACCAGTTCTTCCATGGAGTCGGGCACACTGCCGCCGTAATCATTCAGAATCATCCTGCAGCATTCCTGTATGAACCTTCCCTTGTTGCGGTAAAAATTCACGCTCCTGATATCGTTGCGCAGTTCCTCCAGGTCTGCACCGGCATAATCTTCTGCACTCCGGTATTTTTTGAACAGTTTCTCCGTCACCTTGTTTACCTGCACATCGGTGGTCTGCGCTGAAAGAATGGTGGCAACGAGAAGTTCCACCGGGTTCCTGTGGCGCAGGGCCGTCCCGCGCACCTCAGGATACTCCCTTTTCAGCAGGGTGAGAATATGCGCATCCATGCGGTGATGATGTTCCTGCTATAAAGGTTTTATGCCGGGGTTCTCAGCACTTGAAAAAAAGCCAGTTTTCGCTCCCCTGGATTTTCACCATGCAGTAGCGCCCCTTCAATTTTTCCCCGTTCAGAAAGAATACCAGTTTTCCCTCTTCCTTCTCATCCATCTCATAGGTACCCCTGTCCCACAGCTCCACCATGCCCGCCCCGTACAGCCCTTCGGGAATCTCCCCCTCAAAATCGGCATAGCCCAGCTCGTGATCCCCTGTGGGCACCGCCAGCCGCTTCACACCATGTTTTTCCGGCGGAGTCTTCGGGATGGCCCAGCTTTTAAGCACCCCGTTCATCTCGAGGCGGAAATCGTAGTGCAGGCGACGGGCATCGTGTTTCTGGATGACAAAGATGGGCATGAAAAGTAAACGATGAAGTTATTAAAAATATGCCCATGAGCTCACCGTTCATGACCCCATGAGCGAGGGGGATGCACGGCATTTCAGAAATGCCTGTGCAATTGTGGGGCATACACATGGGCTTTCTTCCTTCATTTCCGCCATGCCTCCTTGCCCTTACCAAGGTTTTTATATACAAAGAAAAATATATACTTGGAGGTACCATGAAAAAGAGTGTGTCAATAGGAGTGGTTTATATATTGATATGTGGGGGATTAGGAGCGGCTGTCTTCACTGCCGATACAAATATGGCAGATCAGATGCCCTCACCGCAGAACATCACCATGAATTTTTCACAGCCCGTGGCAATAGAATATGATGACTACACGATGATTTCTCTTGAGGAGGAAGAACAACAGTATTTGATGAATCCAGGGCAACCATTGCTTCCCAGGGTGGTAAAAACGGTGGAGCTTCCCTTCGGTGTAAAGCACGTGAAGGTTAAAGTGACACCTGGAAAAATTCACGAAATGATGCTTGCAAAGGAGATTCTTCCCTCACCTGCACCGGCTCCTCTTTCACCGATGGAAGGATATACCCCACCTCCGAGAAAGGATGAGAGAGTGTACGGAAGCGCTCATCTTTTCCCCTCATCGTGGTACAGCTATCACGTGGGCTGCGGGGTGAATGCCAAAGGAGAACATGTCACCTTTGTAACCGTGAACATATACCCGGTGCGATATGTGCCGGCGCTTAATAGAATATATGCCATGGAGGGCGCTGATATAACCATAACCTTTGACCCTGCGGGAAGGAACATATTCCCTCAGACAAGCGACTATGACCTGGTCATCATCGCGCCCGCCTCATTTTCATCGGAACTTCAACCGCTGGTGGAGCACAAGAACAATCATGGTGTGAGAACATTCATCAAAACCACCGAGGAGATTTATGCTGAATATGAGGGAACGGATGAACCCGAGCAGATAAAATATTTCATAAAGGACGCCATCGAGCAGTGGGGCATTAAGTATGTACTGCTCGTGGGAGGTCTGAAGTCTGTCATCTATGCGAAGCCGAAGGACAATGCCAACTGCGGGGTCACCGGATGGCACGTCCCGGTAAGGTATTCCAATCTCATTTCAGGTGAGCCCGGATACCTCTGTGACCTCTACTACATGGACATTTACAAGGAAGGTGGTGAATTCGACAACTGGGACTCCAACGGCAACGGCATCTTTGCAGAATGGAGCAGTGAGGAAGGGCCTCCGGAAGACATACTCGACCTGTATCCGGATGTGGCGGTGGGGCGGCTCGCCTGCCGGAACATACAGGAGGTAAGGGATGTGGTGAACAAGATCATCACCTATGAAACCACCACCTATGGCTCGGACTGGTTCGAAAGGATGATGGTGGTTTCCGGAGATGGATTCCTGGACCAGCATGATCTGGATATCCAGTGGGATACCAACGGCCTTCCCGATGGTGCATACATAATTCATGCACAGAGCACCAATGACGAAGGTGAATCCGGTCCTGAGGATGTGATTCATATCACCCTGGACCGGACGCAGGAGTCCAGTCTCTCATTCAATCATGATGACCATCTCAATCCCGCCCTTCAGAACGGATATCCTGCACCCCCCATCGCAGAGATTGTGTCTGTCTCGGAGGGAGACGTGCTGGGGAACAGCGATTTCACCTATACGCCCACGGGCTCTGAGGCATACTGCAATGACCTGTTCTGGTGGGCAAATGTATCGTATGTTGACGGCATTCTCCACATACGCGGGAAATCATACGACCCGAAGCCCTACGGGAACATCACGAGCATAAAGGTATGGATTGAGAACAGCAACGGCGAGGTGGTGTTCACCGATTATCGTAACAACACGCCCACCTACTACGAGGGAGAATGGGTCACCGGCGAAAAGGCAGTGCACGGTAGGGGAGGAGCACTGTACTACATGCCGGAGTATTTTGAACGCGATGTGGTGTGGACTTCCAACGGCAGGTTTGCCTCCCAGGATGATGTGATTGAGGCATTCAGCAGAGGGCACGGTCTCGCATTCTTCTCCGGGCACGGAAGCCCCGGATGGTGGGGAGACCATTTTCCGGGAATCCCGGGCAACCGACGATATGCCCAGGTGGCCGGGCTTGTGGTGTCGCAGGTGCAGCCCTATTTCCCCTACATCCATTTCCCCGCATTTCCCATGAAAACCCTCTCCAATACCAACAAGTTCCCGGTGGTCGTGGTGGGAGGCTGTCACAACAGCATGTTCAATGTATCGCTGATTCCCTCGGTGCTGGACATATTTCTCCTCATATTTCTGGGCAAAAACATTTACATGCATACCTACGGCCAGATAACTCCCGAATGCTGGGGCTGGTATCTGGTGAAGCTTCCCGACACGGGAGCCATTGCCACCATGGGAAACACCGGATACGGATGGGGCTGGGAAGGCGAATGGTGCACCGTGGGTGCAGGAGACGGATGGATCACCTCGGAATTCTTCCGGCAGTACGGCGAGAAGGGCCATGAGATGCTGGGAACCGCATACGCCCAGACCATCACCAGTTACATCAACACCTTCAGAGCCTTTGAACTTCCCGAATGCTGGTGGTCACCTGATTTCGGATGGGACTGGATTGATGAGAAGACGCCCCAGCAGTGGGTGCTTCTCGGAGATCCGTCACTCAAAATAGGTGGCTATCCATAACCGGGTACATGCCTGTGATTCACAGGATTCTTAGGAGAGCGTGAGGAAGAAAGCGAAAATGATGGAGTATCTCTCCCTTCAGCCCTGCTCCGATGTCCACCCCTTCGATGGAATATAATGCAGTATCCACTTTCCCTTTTTCTTGTCGCACCCGCCCATTGTGAGACTATCAAGTTCTTATGAGGGATGATAAAGAAGGCAGCTCCAGACATGTTCATCCCATGTGCTCTTTCTCAATCAGACGAACACGTGCATTTTTTATCTTGACAGTGCCCCCTGTTCACCATAACTTTTTTAATGAATACCCATATACTCAATCAAGCCGGCGTAGCTTAGCCCGGTAGAGCGGCTGACTTGTAACCCTTTTCCGTGCTTCGCCCGCAAAAGCGTTAACGGAAAAGATGCAGGAAATCAGCAGGCCAGGGGTTCGAATCCCTTCGCCGGCTCTCTATTTA
>QMSU01000035.1 GCA_003650975.1 Thermoplasmata archaeon | reverse complement strand
TATCGTATTATGACAAACACTGCGGACACCATCCTGAGATGGGAGCTGTGTCGTTTCAGCATGTGGAACCGCTCCGGTATCAGCACATCTATTATTATGATTACCATGGGTGGCGTGACACGCTGACCGACTGCAGCGAGGCCTTCAATGCCTTCACCGCTGCGGACACTGAACTGCTCGATGCAGTGAGCTTTTATACCGCTGAGGATGGTGCATTTTACCATGTGGTGATATACGACCGCTTTGAAAACGGGGAACTGACGGACAAACTCTCCGAGCAATCGGGCACCATCGACCACACTGGCTTTCACACTGTTGAGCTGGACACCCCTGTGCGGCTTGAGAAAAACGATGACTTTTACGTGTACCTACAACTTCTCGGGGGCGGCCAACCCTACGACCGCACATCCGAGGTTCCGGTACTGCTTGGTGCTGAGGGCGGAGGCACCCTTGTGGAATCTGCGGCCCATCCCGGCGAGAGCTATTATCGCAACGGTTCCCAATGGCTTGACCTTTATGAAAGGGATGATATACCCTGGCCCGGGACAGCAAATTTCTGCATAAAGGCCCTTACGGTGCCCGTTGATATGCACCTGGAGGTTTCCGGTGGCCTCGGCATTGCCGTGACGGTGAAAAACAACGGTGAGAAGGAAATTTCCAATCTCCCGTGGTCAATTGAACTGAGCGGCCTTGTGCTTGTGCAACAGAACAGGGAAGGCATTATACCGTCGATCCCTGCAGGAGGCGAGGTTACCGTGGAGAGCGGTTTTGTGCTGGGATTCGGACCCGGGAGTTTGAAGGTTACTGTGGGAGATATCGGTGAGGAGGCAGAAATATTCATGATGGGGCCTCTTGTAATCATCAGATAAATGTGCATCACGTGACAATCTCTTCGAGTTTGTCTTCTGCTATTGCCATCTTTATCTCCTGTGCGATGCGCTGACCGGTGGAGAGACCCGGCTGTATCAGATCCGCATAGGGACTGCCGGATATGTAGAGATTGGTGCCCGCGACAATGCGCGCTGAAATTTCAAACACCTTGATTTCAAGCTGGTCGGTGACCACCGTCTCAAGGCAGAATGGCCCCACAATCCCTCCGAAGAGCTCATACGATTTCTCCACCACCCTTTTGCCCATCTCAAATACCTTCGGGAGCAGCGATTCCCGCATCACAATGGGGATGTTTCCCGTCACCACGAAAGAGGGACGTATGCCCATCTCCTCAAGCTCGGAAATCGACCCGAGACGGTGGGCCTCATCAATGTTTGCCTCATCCCGCCGGTCTATGGAAAGCACTTCAAGAGACCCGTCGCGGACCCGGTAGCCGTCCTTTTTCAACGGCGAGTAGAAATAATGGATGTAGTATCGTGTTCCGATTAAGAATTCCTGGATGATATACGGTTTGGTCTTATCAATCCTTTTCCTGAACTCCTCGTAATCCTTTGCCACAAAGAATCCCTTCCCTCCTTTTGCGCCATAGTACTTCACAATGACCGGCCTGTGAATCTCCTTTGAATCATCAATGATTTCAGGCATGATAAGGCCCGCACCCTCCAGCCACTGGCGCTCCTTTTCCCTGTTAGACTCCCATTCCAGAACCGCCTTGTTGCCAAACGTGGGTATCTGTAATTTCAGAAAGTTATCCGCACCCATGTATTCCACAAAGGAGCCGTGGGGAACCACAATGGCATTTTTTTTGTAAAAGAATGCAGCATATTCATTTATTTTCTTGTAGCTGTCAACAATGAGAAATTCGTCAGGTCTTCCCAGCGGGAAGGCGTCGTAGAATGCGGGCTGTGTTCCGATGGCAATGCCGATGCTTTTGAAACCCTCCTTCCGTATCCCGTTAAAAATCTGAAGGCTTGAGTGAGAGCAGGCTGTGGCTATGGTGATGCTGTTTCTATCATACCGGCTCAATATTTCCTCTATCCCCATTACTTATTATACGGAACTAATTTTTAAAAATTTTCATTGCATTCTGCAAAAGCTCTTTTATATGCATTCACCATTAATGCTGATGGGCGAACTTCTCCCGAAAAAATACCATATTATCCTCGAAATAGCAACCGGTGACTATCACTCCCTGAACCAGATAGCAGATTGCATAGGGATTACCAAGCAGGGAGTCTATGAATACCTCAAAAAAATGAGAGAGGAGGGGCTCATTGAGGTGATAGACGGCACCTACCGGACAACGGTGAAGGGCATAGAACTGCTGTTTTCATATCTCAACGATCTCGATGATTACCTTCAGAAGAAAAAGAGAGGGCTTGCCATCATCAAGCTCTCCCCCGCCATTGCAGGCGATACCATCAGGAAAGGAGACACGGTATGGCTCGCCATCGAGAACGGCTATGTGCACGCATATACCCGCAGGCGCACCCCCGCATCAGCAGAGGCTGCAGAGGATGCGCAGAAAGGGGAGGATGTGGCCATACGAAACGTGAGGGGCATTATTGAACTCTCGCCCGGCACAATTTTTCTCATATCACTTCCCTCAATAACAGAGGGAGGGAGCAAAACAGCCCACCTGGAAAAAATATCTGAGTTGATTTCGGAAATAGCCGCAGACAAAACGGGCGTCACCGATATCATTGGCAGGGTTGCACTGGAGAAAGTGAATCTACCTTATGACTTTGAATATGGTGCCGTGCAGACAGCGCTGGAGATGGCACAGCGGGGACTCAACGTGATACTGGTGGGGGAAAGAAGGGAGATACAGCATGCTATTGCAAAAATAGAGGAATATAATGCCAGTGCACTTGATGAAATCACCTACAAACATCACGAGATTCCGCATCAATAGTGAGTGACCTCTGCCTTCATGATTTCCCTCAGCACGGTGGTGGCATAGCATCCCTTTGGAAGGAAAAATTTGAGATGCAGGTTTTTTCCCTCAAAATTCCACCGTATGGTTTTCAGTGGTATCGCCGTGATGCGCCTCAGCCCCCTGCATGCAAACTCTGGCAGGTGGGGCATGGTGAATTCCTGCTCAGAAATGTCCTCTTCTTCAAGAATTTTTTTCTCCATTATACCCATCTTTCCTTCTGCCCACACGGTATCATATCCTATTATTGCCCCGGAGGGAAAGCACCGGTGTCGTTCTATCTGGTGATTGATTTTGCGAAGATTGGTCGGCGTGACCTGTATTCCCTCGCGGCTCTGCACCTCAATTCCGGTGTCGCAGGGAATGATGATGTCCCCCTCGTACGCCTTAAAAAAGGAGAGGCCTTCCGTCATTCTCCTGGAGAGAATTCTGTTAAAGAGGTAGGACTGGTAGGCGTGGAGAAACATTCGTATGAGGTTTTTCGGGAGCTGGAAAAGTGCCTCCTTCCACTCGCCGGGATGTGCAGCGAGGTACTGTATCACCCTCCTTTCAAAGGCAAGCTTTTCCGGATACTTGGGGAGGGCCGCTGAAAAGTCACCGGTTTCCTCCAGAAACTTCCGTGGTCTGTAACTTTCTTCTGATTCACCTTCCAGTGGATTGGCGATGTAGGTCATGACCGCCTTTTCCATCTCATTTTTTAGAAGATGCCTTCCCACCACATGGGTGATGGGGCGCATGATGCCAAAGCGCTGCACGCCAAAAAAATTGGGAATGAACCCGAGTTCCTGTACCTCCTTCATGATGCTCTCTACCGCATCGGTGTCGCCCTCAACATCCCTGATGGTGATGGCAAACCGGTTGCCGATGAGTTTTCCCGGATACACGGGTCGTGCAGAGCGGTAGAGGATGTCGATGGTGACATCAGCAAGGTGGACATTCCTCACCCGCTCCATGCTCACAGGAAACGACATGAGCTGGGTGGTGACCGCTCTTTTATCCTTTATCCCCGCATAGCCGATGAATTCGGGAGGGATATGAAGAAGAGAGGCAAGCTGCTCTATGAGACGGTGGGTTTCCCAGTTTCGCGCCGTGACGCGTGCAATAACATGTTTGCCGCTGGAAGGTGGGGGATATTGTGATACCTCCTCGACGAAAAAGTCTTCAGGGCGCTGCTTTATTACCCCCTTGATTCCCTCTGATTTTGTGGCAAAAACGGTGATTCCCAAGTGCTCTTCCATCACTGATGCTCCTCCAGCTGCTGGAGCATGTCATTCAGATCCTTCTGAATATCGTCAATTGCCTTTTGTACGATTTCCCTCACGTTTCCCTTGCTTACCCGCACATAGAATTCAGGGTTTGCAGTGAGCGGATGGGGAATCGTCCACTCAGCCATCTCCACTTCATCGTATTCCAGCAATTTCTGTTTCAGAGGGTTGAGTATGGTCTTCTCATATATGACCTCGAATTCCATTTCTTTTTTGCTTTCCTTTTTGATTTTTATTTCCATCGGACCACCTAATCTATATTTCCTTCCCCATAATCTGCGGCGATTTTACGCTCCTCTGTACGCTCACATATGGGGCATTCAAGTACATTACCCTTTCTTATAAGGGGGTTTCTGCACTGTGTGCAGTACGCCTTTATCACACCGAGATTGTTCTCCTTTGTGGCAAGTCTGATTCCGTTTCCAACCTCAATTATTTTTGCCCGAATGATATCACCGACTCTGAATGTTTTCCCCGTGCTTTCCACATAATCATTGCTTATATTTGAGATATGAAGCACCGCATCATTGCTCCCTGCTATCCTCCTCTTTCTTCCTGCTATGTGGAGTATGTTCACAATGACCATTGAATCGGTAATCTGCTTCACCTCGCATATGGCAATGTCGCCTGGTTTCAGGAGCAACGGCCCGGCATTCACTGGTTCAACCACTGCCCTCATGCGTTTACGGTCAACGGTGAATGTTCCTGCCACCGATGCAATTATATCGCCACCGTGTTCGTAGGTTCCTTCTCCTGCCTGGAGCTCCTCACTTATGGCCACCCTGTCCCCGGGAAGCACCAGACGCCCTTCTTCAATCATGATATGTAAAGTCATCATCATTTAAATATATTGCATGCAGATGGGTGGGAGCCGCATCCACCACCCTCACGGTGGCAAACACGCCGGGCTGCACGCCTTTTACAAACACTGATTTGTAGGAATCTGTCTTGCCGACAGAAAAGCCGTTATAGGTGCCGAGTACGAGCGCCCCGGTCGTGATGCCGATATACCCTCTGTTCTTTTCAAGGGCGATCTCATCCGCCACACGGGAGAGTATCCGTGAGCGTTCCTTGGCAATGTGGGTTGGCATCCTCTTCATATGCCATGCATCGGTATGGGGACGCGGCGAAAACCGGGTTATGTTGACCACATCAGGCTGCAATTCTTTTACCGCCTCGACACTTGCCAGAAAGTCCTCCTCACGTTCTCCGGGAAATGCAACTATTATGTCGGTTGCAAACATGAGGCGGGGAAAACGGTTTCTGAATGCCTCAACAACTTCCATGAATGTCTCGATGTCATATCCCCTTCTCATTGCCTTCAGTATGCGGGGGGATGCCGACTGCAGGGGGAGGTGAAGGAATTTGTATATTTTTTCATGCCTGTACGCCTCCAGCAGTTCATCAAGAATCTCGTGGGCGGAGCGTGGGTGCATCATGCCTACCCTTACTCTGAAATCGCCCTCTATGAGAGAAATCTTTTCCAGCAGCTCACCAAGCGTGCATCCACTATCCCTTCCGTATGATGCCGTGTCCTGTGCGGTGAGGCGTATCTCGCGGCTTCCCCTCCCTATCGCATCGGCAATGTCATTCGCCAGTCCCTCCAGCGGATATGAAGTGAGATTGCCCCGCGCTCTTTTGGTGATGCAGTACGAACAGCGGTATGAACACCCATCTGCAATGGGCACGCTGAGATGAAGCCCCGCTTTCCTCGGTACCCCCACCTTTGGCGACCGGGTGTGTACACGCTTCCCCTCAAGTACATCGGCAATGGAGTGTGCGCGGCGGGGAGAAAGCAACAGCGCATCGGGGGCAATCCTTTTCACCACTTCCTCCTGAGCAGAGGCCATGCATCCTGCAACAACAAGTGGTTTCCCGCTCTTTCTGAGATTCCGTATTCTGTTCATCATGCGCTGCTGGGTGGTGTCGATGACTGTACAGGTGTTGATGAGCACCGCATCGGCATCATCCACATTATCCACAATGATGTGCCCCCTTTCCAGAAGTACTCCTTCCATGATGGAGGTATCGCCCTGGTTGGCGGCGCACCCGTAACTCTCCACATACACCTTCACGGTATTTTATTACACATGGTATTTATATACGCTTGCCCATGTGATGTATTAGCGCTATGCGTAAAGAGAAAAGATGTCTCATGGCGCTCGACCTGCCTTCTCTGAAAGAAATGTATTCCAATCCACTCAGAATGAAACGAACTTTTGCAACACACGGAAAAGCCCTGTGATGTTTTCCTTTCTTCACATGTCGCAAGAATATGAGCGTGTTCTGAAACGAGAATAAATTGACCCGTTCAGGCATGCGATTTTCTTCATTTTCTTTATAAATGGCAATTGTTTCTGAACTCCTCCTTTCATTACCACTTTCCCCTTCTGAGAACGAAATGATAATATTTATAAGCGGGTGTTGATTGTTATATGGGGCGAAAAAATGCGAAAGAAAGGGGCAATAGTTATGGCATGCATTCTGCTGGTTGCTGCCTTCATGCCAGTGGCGGGAACAGTGGAAAACTACAGCTCATTTCCTGAACATCAATCATGTGTGCAGAACGAGAGCGCTGAACTCCCCACCTGGGAACTCGGCAACTACTGGACATACGTCATGAATATCTCATATGAGGCAACAGGTGCTTCTGCTGATATGACCTTCCACAATGTGACCTTTGAGGTGGTGGACATTGATGAGCAGAGATATACACTTGCGTTTAATGGAACGGTAACCGGTGCGGTGGTGCTTGCGGGCATCATTGAAGGAAACCTTCAGAACACGGTGATTGAAGGCAACGCCTATGTGCGGAAATCTGACCTTGCGCTGGAACGGGTGTTCGATGTCCACATGGAGGGAGAGATAAAGAGGCAGATGGTCACCAACTCGTTCTGGGCGGATATCGAGATGAACCAGAATGTGACCCCTGTGGTTTCACCCTACGACTTCCCCATAGAACTGTTTGAAACGTGGACGATCCCAGAGACCACCTTCTGGCTCCACATAGAGGCAGAGATTTCTCTGGCGATACCGTATACCGTCTATTATGATTTCCCCGTATACATCGAACCGCACGATATGGTATGCGTTGGCAGGGAAGTCATCACTGTCCCAGCGGCACAGTACAACGCCTTTGCCGTTTCCGGATATGATGGACCGCACCAGTATCAGTTCTGGTACCACCCCTCCGTGGGAAATGTGGTAAAATCCACCCATCGCAATATCCGGATGTGGTACAATGAGAGCACCTACTGGGACATTGAGGAACTGAGCACGGAACTCGTTGAAACCAATGCCTTCCTCCATAACGAACCCCCTTACGTGCCCAGCAATCCCCATCCGGAAAACGGGTCAACTGGAGTGGCAACTGATGCAGATCTGAGCTGGACAGGTGGAGACCCTGACGGGGACGCGGTTGTCTATGATGTGTATTTTGGAACCGCATATCCCCTGCCACAGGTTTCGGAGGGACAGTCTTCCACCACCTACGATCCCGGCGTGCTGGAGCCAAATACCACCTACTACTGGAGGATTGATGCGCATGATTCACATGGTGCCTCAACCACCGGTCCCGACTGGGTGTTTGTCACAGAAACAGAGGAAAACAACCCGCCAACCATCCCCACCATCACCGGTCCCACTTCCGGAGTAGCCGGTGAGGAATACACCTACACGTTTGTTTCCACCGATCCCGAGGGAGATAACGTTTACTACGAGATAGACTGGGGCGATAATTCCTCGCTGGAGGTGGAAGGCCCCTATGCCTCCGGGGAGGAGGTGACCCTCACCCATACCTGGGATGCACAGGGCACCTACTACATCAGGGCCTTGGCGAAGGACGTGCATGAGGCCCAGAGTGAATGGGGAACCCTCAAGGTGGTGATGCCGAAATACCTTCACTCACCCATGGCAGTACTGATGGAGAGAATTGTCCGGTGGATTGCAGAGTGGTTTGGCATATCATTCCCGCCCGCACTCTTAAGGTAGTGACCTCTCTTTTTCTCTTTTATTTTAAAAATGTGATTATTCCACACCACCCCCCGGCTTCACGTTTCTCTGATTCAAATACGAAAATTGGAACTGCTTGTCCTCTGTTTGTTACAGCCCCGCTTCTTGTCTGAGAATCTCCGCAAGGTCCGTTTTTTCCCAGGTGAAATCGGGATCATCCCTTCC